>NZ_RZOL01000340.1:0-6908 GCF_004022985.1 Mesorhizobium sp. M7A.F.Ca.ET.027.02.1.1
GGGCGCAGCCGGCGAGCAGCGCCGCCACCGCAACCGCCAGGACAGGAACGGCTCGCCGGGTCGTTGCGGCGATGGTGCTTGCCTTCAATGCTGACTGAGACATGTCCGCTTCCCCGCTTACTTGTAGATGAAGCCGACAACGCCGTGGTAGCGGCCATTGGGCTTGTCGGTCTGCATGGTGCCGTAGACGCGATTGACGCGGCCAAGGAACATGCCGGCGCCATCGCTGGCGGCGTTGAAATTGTCGTCCGGCTTGGCGAGGTCGTTGCGCGCCACCGGCTTCACCAGATAGGGCGTGATGATGATGACGAGCTCGGTCTCGTTTCGCACGAAATCCCTGCTACGGAAGAGCGCGCCAAGCACCGGGATCTTTGTCAGTCCAGGCAATCCGTTGACGGCTTGCCTGACGTCGTCGCGAACCAGGCCGGCGATCATCATGGAGCCACCGGATGGCAATTCCACCGTTGTGTCGGCAAGGCGTTTGCGCAGCGACAGGGCATTCATTCCGGGACTCGTCACGCCTGAGGAGAACGATACGGATCCCTCGGTTGTCGGCTCGGAAACCGACGTCCTGACTTTCAAACTTATGCGGCCGGGAGACAACACAACCGGCTGGAATTCCAGGCCGATGCCGTACTCGATCTTTTCGACGCTGTAGGTCTTCAGGCCGGTCTGGTTGTCTTGCGATACATTTGCCGAGACACCCGTGACCATATTGTATTCACCGCCGACTTTGAAGGTTGCCTTCTCGCCCGACACAGCCGTCAAGGTCGGCTCGGCCAAGGTCTTCATCACCCCGGACTGCTCCATGGCGTTCACATAAGCCTGCAGTCCTGAAGCGCCGATTTGAAAGCCGGAGTTCGACAGCTGTTTGCCGAGACCCGTGAAGTTGTCGCTGATTGCGCCGTAACTAATGCCGTTGCTGCCGCCGCTGCCAACCATGTTGACGCCGAGCTGCTTCATCACCGAGCGGCTGACTTCGGCGACCGTCACCTTCAGCGTCACCTGGTCATCGCCAATGATCTGGATCAGGTTGACGATCTGGCTGGTGCGGCGCTCCTGGTCCGGATTGTTGATGTCGACACCGCTCTGGGCCGAACCGCCGGCCGCGGTCTGCGAATATTGTCCCGTCGTTGCCTCACCACCCGACACGAACATGTTTGCCAACTGTTCGGCACGCTTGGCATCCAGCGGGGTATCCACGGTTCCTGTGAGAACGACGTTATCGTTCAGCAGTTCCACCTTGACGGCCGACGTCGGCAGGAAGCGCCTGATATAATCCTCAAGGCCGGCAACGTCGCGTTCGACGGCAAGGTCCAGACTGACGATCTGCTCGCCATTCGGGCCGAAGACAAATATGTTCGTCTCGCCGACCGCCTTGCCGAACAGATAGATGCGCCGCGCGGTTCGGGTCACCGCATCGGCCACCGCCGGGTTGGCGACGAGAATGTCGTAGGCATCGCTCGGCAGGTCGATGACCACCGACTTGTTGAGGCCGAGCTTGACGCGCTGAGTGGCCGTCGATGCCGTGACCTGCGCGTTCTTTGCCTCAACGACGCTGCCTTGCAAATTCGATCCGACGAGCAGCAGGCCGAATGCCGCGGCTACAATTGCCGGCAGTTTGCCACCTAGCCTCATTTCCTTGCTCCCACTTCGGAAACTTCGCCCGACTTGATCAGCCTCACCGTTCCTCTGCGGCCATTGCCGGAAACGAGATAGTCGGCCTCACCCAGATTTTTTTCCTGCGTGTCCGCGACCGCCCGCAGCGCCAGGGTCAGGCGATCCGCCATCTGCTGGGCGACGGTGATGATCTCCGCCTGCTTGGGCGTCAGTTCCAGCGTGGCGGTCTGACCCACCCTGGTCTTCTTGCCTTCCTCGTCCTCCTGAATGGTCTGATCGATGGCCAGGACGCGGATGTTCTTGAGGATGGTCTCGGTGTTGAAGCCGGCGGCGCCGCTGGCGGCATCGGCCCTGCGGGTCATGATGACGTCGACGAAATCGTTGGGAAGAATGAAGCCGCCGGCCGACGTATCGGCCGAGATGGCCGTGGCGACCGCCCGCATGCCGGAAGGCAGGATCGACGACATGAAGCTCTGGCCCTCGCCGATCAGCTTGGACCGCCGCAGCGGTTCTCCGGCATACATCGCCACACGGGCAACGGAACTCTTCAGCTTGTCCAGTGCCTCGGGCTCGGCCGTGCGGGTGATGAAATTCGCGTTGACGCCGTCGGCGGGCCAGGATTGCCAGGCGATGTTGTTTTGGATCGGGCTACCCATCGGAACGTCGCCTGAAAGCACAAGCACATCCTGGAGTGCCACCGCCGGGGCCTGGGGGCCGGAATCGACGACGACCTGGGGCGGCGGTGCCACCATGTTCTTCGCGACATAGCCAGCGCCACCCGCCGCGGCCACCGCCACGCTCAGAATTATCAATCGCGATGCTGGCATTTGTCCGAACCCTTGCCCTGGCAAACCACGTAGCCAAGCCGGACTTTGCAGCGGCAATCGTCAAAACAAGGTTAATGTAATGCTTACGATCGTGATTAATTTAAGGTTTACATAAATTAGCCGGAATGTGGCCTGACCGGCCAAAATGGCCGGGCCAGCCCTGTTGAGAACGAGGTTTCGGCAATGCTGACGGACAACAAAATAAGATCGCGCTCAGGTCGCCAGCCTGGCAAGCGCCCATGCCATCAAGGGCGAATCCGGATAGGTCAGCAAGCCGCCAAGGCCGAGCGCGACACCGTAGGGAACACCTTTTTCCTCGTCGGCGAAATGGCGCAGAAACGGATTTTGGCCGGTAACGGCCGCAAGCAGCGACTTCCGGTAGAGGATGATCGCCAGCGTCAGCAGGCCGCCGATGATTGTCGAGGCGACAAGATACTCCACGAGATTGACATTGACGCCCATCCACATCGCGGTGGCGGCCAGAAGCTTGGCGTCGCCGCCGCCCATGCCGCCCATCGCAAACAGGCCGAACGTCACGGCCAGAACCAGGGCGCCGGCGGCGAAATGTCCGCCATAGGCCGCCCAGTCCATGCCTGTCAGGGGCGCGACCAGCGCAAAAACGGCGACAAGCAGCACCGGCACGCGATTGGCGATCGTCATCGACAGCATGTCGGAGATCGCGGCAAACAGCATGCAGAACGGAAAAACGACGAAGATCAGGGCTTCAAGCATCGGCGCCACGCCTATTGTCCGATTTCATAGGGCTCAATCTAAGCATGTTCGATTAACGATTGATGAGGCCAGGAACGAAAAGACGACCTATATTGGCAGCGGCATAGAAAAAGGGCCGCCACGCGGCGGCCCTTTTCCAGAAATGTAATGCAAGTGCTCGGCGATAAGCCGATCAGCTGCCGCTCGGCGTGCCGTTCAGGGTGCTGCCGATGTTGGTGAACTTGGCGTTCAGCGCATTGCCGAGCGTGCCGGCGCCAGTGATGATGGCGAGCGCGATGAGAGCGGCGATCAGACCATATTCGATCGCGGTCGCGCCGGATTCGTCCTTCACAAAACGTGCGATGAGATTAGACATTCGAGAGCTCCTACTCCACGTGTTACAGCACTTCCGTCAACTTCTGTGATGGTTGATCGGATGCTGCCAATCTATGGAGAAGCTCTTTCGATCGGCTTAAGAAACAGCCTTACCGATTCCTTTCCCGGTTCGAACATATTGCGTGGTTAACCTCGGGCTAATGTACCGCTGAGCCTTCCAGACCCGGGTTTGGTAGGCTTGCGACCCGACCGGACCGCGCGTCGCGGACGCCCTTGGCGGCCATTGCACGATTGGCAACATCGCATGCTTAACCGTTGGTTCACCAATCTCGTTCATGTTCCGTTGATCAGTCCGCCTGCGTGGAGCGCCTCAATGGCCCAGCCGAGATCGTCAATCCTGATTGCCGCGCTTCTTGCCGCCACGACCTTCGGCACGCCCGCCATGGCCGGCGCCGGCATCGAGGTCACGATGAACCAGGCCAAGATCGTCAAACTGTCGCGTCCCGCCGACACCATCGTGGTCGGCAACCCGGCAATCGCCGACGCTTCCGTGCAGGACGCATCGACGATCGTGCTCACCGGCAAAGGCTTCGGGGTCACCAATCTGGTCGTGCTCGATACGGACGGCAGCCCCATCGTGGACGAGCAGGTTACCGTGGTGCGGCAAGCCGCCTCGTCCGTGCGCATTTACCGGCGCGCCGAAATCCAGACGATGTCGTGCACACCCTATTGCGAAAGCTCATACAAGAGCGAGGCGGAGAAGTCTTCAGAAGCGGAGATGAGCGTCAGCCGATAGGTGGCGTTGCCGACTGCCGTTCCGGTTATTGTCTGGTTAAGAGGCCTGCGCCGACTTTAACGATCATCCAAACCGGACCTCAATCGGTTTGCGCTAATGCTCCTTCCGAGACCACATAGAGATCGGCAGGATCGGACATGAGCAAGGAATTCGGTCGCGCAGGCGACCACAGAGTGAGACGCCCAAGGTTTTTCGCCCGCTTCCTTCGTGACCGGCGCGGCGCCACGGCAATCGAATTCGCGATCCTTTCAGTCCCCTTCGCGCTGCTTGTCTTTGCCATTCTGGAAAGCTGCATCTCGTTTGCCGGCCAGGAGGTGATGGCCAACGTCACCGACGATGTAGCGCGCAAACTGCGCACCGGCCAGTTGGGGGCGGCTGACGTTGCCGGAACCAATTTGCGGGACATGATCTGCACGAAACTGCAGATCATCGTCTCCCAGGATTGTCCCAATCAACTGCTGGTGGATCTTCGCCAATATACATCGTTCGCCGATGCGGCCACGGCAGGCTTCAAGATCCAGAACGGCGATGTCGTACTGACGAAAGGCACCGCAACCCAATCGTTCTCAGTGACAGCGGGTGCGGCGGAGTCGAGGAACATGCTTCGGGTCTTCTACAAGTGGCCCATCATGACCGACCTCATGGCGCAGTCGATGGGCGGCAACAGGACCCTGCATTTCGCATCGGTGACCTGGCAGAACGAGCCGTTCGACAACTGAGCGGAATGCACGATCAGTATAAGAAAAGGGCAATGGCATGATTCGTGCGGGGGCACATCTTATGAATACGGGAGTTTGGCGGAAAGCAAGTCGATTCTGGTCCGATCGGCGCGGCATCGCGGCGGTCGAATTCGCGTTGATCATGCCAATTCTGTTGATCATGTACTTCCTCACAATGGAAGCGTCGCAAGCCATCGAGACCAGCAAGAAAGTCAGCCGTATCGGCAGCATGGTGGCCGATCTCGTCACCCAGCAGACGAACGTCGCCAAGGCGGATGTCGACGCCATCATGCAGATCGGCAGCGTCACCCTTCAGCCCTACAACCGCTCACCCCCGACCATCACCATCACGGCAATCCAGGTTACGCCCGATGCGACGAGGGCACTGGTGGTGTGGTCACGCAAATTGGTAGCCGGCGTCGCCAGCCCTGGCGCCGCCGCGACCACCGAGACAACGGTCCCGGCGTCGCTCAGAGTCGCCAACACTTTTCTCATCCGCGTCGAAAGCAACCTCGGCTACACGCCGGTCATCGCGTGGAGCGCGAGCAGTCAACAGAAGCTTGGGCTGACCTCGGCTTTCAGCAACATAACCATGGGCGAAACCTACTACCTGCGCCCCCGCAGAAGCATGGCGATCCCTTGCAGCGACTGTTGAACACAGAAGCAGCCAGGCGCTGGGCAGGCCGCTCCAGCTACTGCTGCGGCCCACGGTCCGAAACGAAGCGCACGATAGCAGCGGCCATCTCGTAATCTTTTGGCGCCACGCGAGCGAAGCCGCCGGAATGTCTCGATTCCAGGAGGTCGTAGATATCGGGCGTGGTCGACTTGAGGTTGGTGAGGAACACGGCAAGCCGGCGCTTGGCTTCCGGGTCGAGATCACTGCGGACCGCATGGGGGCCGTATCTCAACAGGCCCGACGTCCATACGATCCGAAGCGCCGTCACTGAGACCCCTGCCGCCTCCAACCTCGCCTGCGTGCCCGACGGTTCTCGCAGGCCGTCGGCAGCGGCCGTCACCCAGCCGAACAGGCCATCGGCCTTGCCGTCGACCAGCATCGTCTCGGCCGCCGCGGCCGAATCGGCATGGACCAGAAACGGTGCATCTTCCGCGATCTTGCGGCCCTCCGCGGCCAACGCCGCCAATGGCAGGAGAGAACCGCCGACGCTGTCCGAAGGCGCCATGGCGATACGATGGCGGTCCATCGCCCCCAGGGCAGGCAGCTTGCCGTCTCGCGTCAGCAGAACGGAGCGGATGCCGATCGCGCCATCTGAATCGACCGGAGCGACAAGCGGCTCGATACATAAGCAGCGCTGCGAAGCCGTCGCATAGGCGGTGGCCGAATAGATCGCATATTCGATGCGGGCATTGGCCTGCGCCTCGATCAGCGCGGCATAGTTGCGGGCAACGACAAACTCGACCTTCATGCCCAAGGCCTTGGTGTAGGCGTCGGTCAACAGTGCCAGCCCCGGAACGGAGTTGCCGGCGCCTGGCTCGGCAACGATGCCGATGCGAAACGTGCCGATATCATCGCGCCAGTCGGCATGCGCCGGATTGGACCAGAGCCCGACCTGCGCCAGCATGAGAGCGGCATAAATCTTCAGCGCAACCCTCATGACAGGAACCACGGGTCTGTTGTCCTCGATCCATGCCCATGCCTGGGGGCATTTGTGCATGCCGTTGCCCGAAACCGCTGCGCACCTTTGGGCGACATGCAACTCTGCTTGTGCATGTCGTTGTCCCAAAACCGCTACGCACTTTTGGGCGACATGCATCTCTGCTTGTGCATGTCGTTGTCCCAAAACCGCTACGCACTTTTGGGCGACATGCATCTCTGCTTGTGCATGTCGTTGTCCCAAAACCGCTACGCACTTTTGGGCGACATGCATCTCTGCTTGTGCA
>NZ_RZOL01000341.1:0-6883 GCF_004022985.1 Mesorhizobium sp. M7A.F.Ca.ET.027.02.1.1
ACCCCTGGCCGATCGGCATCGTGAACAGATATGCGGCCGCCAACAACATCACCGTTCCCGAAGGCGGCCTGTTCATCGCCCACGGTATCGCCATACCGGTGCTGATGGCTGTCGCCGTCGGGCTGGTGATGACCTTCATCACCAACCGCACCCGTTTCGGCCGCTATGTGTTCGCCATCGGCGGCAATCCCGAGGCGGCTAATCTCGCCGGCATCAACACGCGATGGATCACCATGAAGGTGTTCATGATCATGGGCGTGCTGGCCACGATTGCCGCGGCGATCTCCTCGGCCCGGCAGAATTCGGCCACCAACGTGCTTGGAACGCTCGACGAACTGCTCGTCATTGCAGCCGCCGTGATCGGCGGCACGTCGCTTGCCGGCGGATCGGGAACGATCATCGGCGCCATGCTGGGCGCGCTGCTGATGCAGTCGCTGCAGTCCGGCATGGTGCTGCTCGGCGTCGACTCGCCGCTGCAGAGCATCGTCGTCGGGGCCGTACTGGTCATCGCCGTGTGGCTCGACACCGTCTATCGCAAGCGCGTCTAGGAGGGCATGCCATGAATGACAAGACTGCTCCTGCAGCCACCGCGCTGATCGACATGAGGAACATCTCGATCGCGTTTGGCGGCATCCGCGCCGTCGACGACGCCTCGATCGATCTTTTCCCCGGCGAGGTCGTGGCGCTGCTCGGCCACAATGGCGCCGGCAAGTCGACATTGATCAAGATCCTGTCCGGCGCCTACAAGCGCGATTCGGGCCAGATCTTCGTCAACGGCGAGGAGGCATCGATCTCCAATCCACGCGACGCCAAGAAATACGGCATCGAGACGATCTACCAGACGCTGGCGTTGGCCGACAATGTCGACGCCGCCGCCAATCTGTTCCTCGGCCGCGAGCTGATGACCGCCTGGGGTACGCTCGACGACGTTGCCATGGAGGCCGAGGCGCGCAAGGTGATGGGTCGGCTAAATCCCCGCTTCCAGCGCTTCAAGGAGCCGGTGATCAAGCTGTCGGGCGGCCAGCGGCAATCGGTGGCGATCGCGCGTGCGATCCTGTTCAACGCCCGCATCCTGATCATGGACGAGCCGACTGCGGCGCTTGGTCCGCAGGAAACGGCGCAGGTCGGCGAACTGGTCAAGCAGCTCAAGTCCGATGGCATCGGCATCTTCCTGATCAGCCACGACATCCACGATGTGTTCGAGCTTGCCGACCGGGTCTGCGTCATGAAGAACGGCCAGGTCGTTGGCACCGCCCGCACCACCGATGTCACCCAGGACGAGGTGCTGGGGATGATCATTCTTGGCAAATGCCCGCCGGGCGCCATTCCAGGACCGGGCGCGCTGAAGATCGCGGCCTGAGATCAAGCCAGCTCGCGGTTGCCGGACACGTGATATGCCAGCCGTAAGGATGGCTTGGCCTTGGCATTGTGTTGGCACGGCGACTTGCCCATAAAGGTCCGATATCGCTCAGGGACCGCACGATCCGTTGAAGAAGCTTTTCCCGATCATCGCCTTTATCGCCGTCGCACTAATCAGCATGGTGATGGCAGGTTTCGCCTATTTCGCCACACAGGAAGCCGCGCGCATCAAGTTCGAGGCGACTGCCGACGACGCGCTCAACCGGATCGAGAGCCGCATCGACCTGCATCTGTCGCTGCTGCGCTCGACGCAGGCCCTGTTCGACGCCCGCAATGGCGATATTTCTCGCAATGAGTTCAAGGCGTTCTTCAACGCGCTCGATGTCGACAAGAATTTCGCCGGCTTGCGCGGCATCGGTTTCCTCAGGCTGGCAAAGACGGGCGACGAGGCGACGGTCGAACGCGATATGCTGCACGATTATGGCGTCAGTCATCCAATCTACCCGGATACCACGCAACCCTGGCGTACCCCTATCGTGCTGTTCGAACCGCTGGATCCATCCAACCAAGCCGCCATCGGCTACGACATGTTCAGCGAATCGATGCGGCGTGTGGCGATCGAAAAGGCGATGTCCGACGACCAGCAGCACGCCAGCGGGTTGGTGCAACTGGGCCAGGACACGGGCGCCTCGCAGACGTTCACCGGCTTCTTCGTTTTCGTGCGGCTCAATGTCGAAACCGCTCCCGACGTCATCAATGCTTCGAGATCCTCGACATCAGGTTTTCTCTATGCGGCCTTCCGGGCTCGCGATCTGTTCCAGACCGCGCTCAGCCGGTCGCCGCTACTGCCGGTCAACACCGAAATCTATGACGGCGATGGTGCCGTGAGCGGCGACAATCTGCTGTTCCGGTCGGAGACGCCGCCGGCTTCGACTTTCGGGGACAGGCTGCTGGTCACCCGAAAGATCATCGTCGCCGGACGGCCATGGACTGTCCTGTTCCGGCCGACAAGCGCCTTCTCGCAGCCGTCGTCGCGCGCCATTCCGGTGATGCTGGGGCTATTCGGCCTGCTGTTGGCGGGCGCCATCGCGCTGGTGGCGCGATATCAGGAGCGGGCCTATGAGGCAGCGTCGCGGTTGCACGAAACCACGGAAAAGAGCCTGATCGAAAAAGACCTGATGCTGCAGGAGATGAAGCATCGCATCAAGAATTCGATCACCAGGGTGCTGGCGATCGCGCGCCAGACGGCATCGCGGGCTACCGACGTCAACGAGTTTTCCGCATCTTTCTCGGCCAGGCTGCAGGCGATGGCAGCGTCCCAGGACATGCTGACGCGCTCTCGCTGGCAGAAGGCCGATCTTGGCGATCTCTTGCGCATCGAACTCGGCCAGGTGTTCGGCAAGGAGTTGCCCGAGGGGCTGCTGTCAGGGCCGCAGGTGCTGCTTGACGAAACCACGACGCAAGCGCTCGGCCTGACCTTCCACGAACTGGCGACGAATGCGCTGAAATACGGCGAAGCCGGCAATTCCGTGGGGGCACTGAAAGTGGATTGGTCTCTGGAAGGGCGTGGGCGCGACAGGACGCTGGCCCTGAACTGGCGCGAAAACGGGCAGAAGAAACTCGAAGCTCCCGCCGAAACCGGCTTCGGCACCAAGCTGATCGATCTCAACGTGACGCGCGAATTACGCGGTACGATCAAGCGCGACTACCAGGCCAATGGGCTGAACGTGGAAATCAAAATTCCACTCGCCAATTGAGCGCGACCTTCTCCCGAAAAGGATCAAGCGTCCGGACATGAAAAATCCGAAGGCCAGCGGACCAGCCTCCGGTTCGACGTTTCGATTATCGCCGAATCAGTTGCAGCGAGCCGTGTAGATCCGGCCGCGATGATCGCGATATTGGCAATAGCCGTTGCGCAGATTGCGCACCAGCAGGCCGGAACCGGCGCCAACGGCCGCGCCGATCAGCGCGCCCTTGCCGCCGCCGACCAAGCCGCCGACACCGGCGCCGATCAAGCCGCCGCCAACCACGTCCTGTTCGGTCGAGGTGCAGCCGCTGACGGCAACCACCGCAACCAGGGCAATAATCATCTTCCGCATAGAGTCACTCCTCACTTTTTGTCCTCACTTGGTAAAGCTCCAGCTGCCATTTAGCATGAAATGACGGCCTTTGCTGCTGCAATCTATTGTTGGTGAAGATAGTCTTTTTCTGGGCCTGCCGCGTTCGACGCCATTACCAGGCTGGAAATCGCCAAAGAAGCGTCAAGCGTACCATCGGCGCGCACGTTCCAGACGATCTGATCATAGTCGTCTTCAAGCACCGGATCGACGGCAAGACATTTGGCGACGATGTGATCAGCCTGCCCTTGCACGTCGCCCAAGACGAATGGGCGCTCGGCCACACATTGCTCGGCGGTCGCAAAAATGCTGACGGGCACCTGGAGTTCACGGCAGTCGGCCATCGTGTTCGAGCAACCGATGACCAGCAGCAATGCAGCGATATGTTCCATGGCGGGAAAGTCCTCTCGCCATAGTAACGGTCCACATCAGCCAAAGTTCCTGGCGCGCTGGCCGGGCAGGGAAATAAGACGGCGACAATTGATTCTGTCGCCGGCCGAAACGAGCTGGCCTCAATAGACCAGTTGGTACAGGGCGACCACCACGATCACCGCCACCAAGGCCAACGCAACAAGGCGCAAGGCTCCGTTGGGGACAGGGGCCAGCGGTGGCGCGGATGACTCGGAGTCCTCAAACTCGCCCATGGAAATCCGGGCGGCCTGCTCCAGTCTGTTCATATCGGCAACCGTCAAGGCATTCCCTCCCGCACCATGCTGCAAATCCTGCTGCGGAAATGTTCGGTGATGCAACAGGTTCCAGCGGTATCTGGGAAAAACAGCATCTGCTTTTATGGTGAACAGCTGGTTAAGAAAGCTCGGGTCGCTCAATCCGTCTCGAAATTGCCGTGTGGAACGACAAGGCGGTACTCGAGACGGCCAGCCGCGATTTCGAGCGTCGCCGTTCCGTTCAGTGACGCCGGCACGACCCGTTCGAGTGCGACGCTGCCGAAGCGCTTCTCGCTACGCCTGACATCACTGGCTCCGATTGCCTCGGCCCATGTCAACGACAGGGAGGTTCCCGTGTCGGCGGCGGTCAGGTTGGCTGTAACATTGACGAATCCATCGGGCCGCGACAGGGCGCCATAGCTCACCGAATTGACGGCGAGTTCATGCATCGCAAGGCCGATATGCAGGGCAGCGTTGGGATTGAGATAGGGGTTGGCCCCCTGAAACCTCAGGCTGCGAACCGGATCGCCGCCGTAGCGGCCCACCTGGCCCGATACGAGTTCGCGAAGTGCGGCGCCCCGCCAGTTGGAAGAGGTCACGAGATCCTGGGACGAAGCCAGCGATTGCAGCCGGCCGCGAAAACGTGTCAGGAAATCGCCGATGCTGTCGGAGTAGCGACCGGTCTGGGTGGCTATGCTCTGGATGATCGCCAGCAGGTTTTTCGAGCGATGGCTCACCTCCCGCAACAGCGTCGTCAGGGTCTGCTCACGGCGCTTCTGCTCGGTCGTCTCGACCATCGTGGTGACGACGCCTTGCACCGTGCCGCCGTCGCCGTGGTCGGCATCGATCCAGACCTCAAACCAGCGGCTGCCATCCTCGACGGGAACGCTGATCTCGAGACGTTGGGGGTTGCCGGATGCAATGACGTCGCGCTTGGCCGCGCCGATGCGGTCGGCCTGCGCCTCCGGCAGAATACCGATGCTGTCGGCGGTGTCCGAAACCCAGGGCGCACGCATGTTGCGCGCCCATACGGTTTTCATCTCGCGATCCTGGTAGAGAACGGAAATGCCGGCATTGTGCAACGCGTGAAGAAGGGCGCGGCCGAGCTGCATGCCGCTTTCGGCAGGATGGAGGGCGATGACTTCATCGCTTTGCACGTCGTCCTTCCTGGTTTCCGGTCCTGGAACCCATCGGCCAAACTGTCCACCCAATTCAGGCTGAACGGCTCACCGGTGAATGGGTTCCAAAGAGGTTTCCCGAACCCGCCGCCAAAAAACGGTCCGCCGGACGGCGTCCTTTGAAGGACACCGCCCGGCGGTGGCTGGAAACCGTTTGAGGGGTGCGGCTTCCAGTGTTCGGCCGTCCGTCTTTACGAAGCCCTTTTGAACAGGCCCGCAAGAAGCGAAATGACCAGGAAAGCGAGGAAGATGAAAAACAATATCTGCGCTATGCCGGCAGATGTACCGGCGATGCCGCC
Source organism: Mesorhizobium sp. M7A.F.Ca.ET.027.02.1.1 (assembly GCF_004022985.1). Classification (NCBI taxonomy): domain Bacteria; kingdom Pseudomonadati; phylum Pseudomonadota; class Alphaproteobacteria; order Hyphomicrobiales; family Phyllobacteriaceae; genus Mesorhizobium; species Mesorhizobium sp. M7A.F.Ca.ET.027.02.1.1. Next base: position 5,619 of record NZ_RZOL01000341.1, read on the forward strand.
GAAACCAAGCGCGCCGGCGATGATCGCAACGACGAGAAATACGAGCGCCCAGTAAAGCATGATGCATCTCCTTCGAATGATGCGATAAAAACGTGGGTGGTTGCGGTTTGTTCCCACCCTTTGCCGAAAAAGACCGAGCTTGCAAATCGTTCGGCAGCCGGACGCGCAGGAAATTCGCCCTCACCGCCCGATGCGTGGATCAGGCGGCCCGAAGTGAAGAATTGAAGAATTGAGGAATTGATGAATTGACGATTTTGATGATCTGGAGAAATCGGCGAGCGAGGCTATCGCCTTCAATTCCTCAATTCCTCCACTCCTCAATTCGCGACTATGCGGCTGCTTTCGCCTGCCGGTCAAAAAACAGTGCCTGGCTGATCAGCGCCTTGACCATGTCGGGATTGAACGGCTTGGTGACCAGGAAGGCCGGTTCCGGTCGCTCGCCAGTCAACAGGCGCTCGGGGAAGGCGGTGATGAAGATGACCGGCACCGACGTCGATGACAGGATCTCGTTCACGGCCTCGATGCCGGAACTGCCGTCGGCAAGCTGGATGTCGGCCAGCACCATCTTCGGCCGTGTCTTGCCGAACATCATCACTGCCTCGGCATGGGTGCGCGCCGTTCCAACGACCCGGTGCCCGAGGCTCTCGACCATTTCTTCGATATCCATGGCGATCAGCGGTTCATCCTCGATGATCAGAACGTCGGTTGCCACCTGGCGGGATATCTCGTTGCTCGCCTGGGCAAGCAGCTCTGAAAACTCCTGGTCGCCGACGTCGAGGATCTCAGCCGCTTCGTCCTCACTAAAGCCTTCGACAGCCACGAGCAGGAACGCCTGACGGGGCCGTGGTGCAATTGCATTCAGATTGGCGGCGGTGCGCTGTTCCCACGCCGATTGCGCCTGCTCCTGTGGGACGCGGATGGCGACCGATGTGAACAGCTTGGCGAAAACCTTGTACAACGCGATGCGGTCGCTCGATGCTTCGGGAAATATCTCGATATCGGCGATGATGGCTTCGAGCATCGCGGCTACCAGCGCATCTCCACTCTCTTGCGACCCGGAAACAGCCCGCGAGAAGCGGCGCAGGAAGGGCAGATGTGGTGCGATGGTGGCGGATAAGCTCATGGTAAGACGTCTCCCTCAGAATGACGTGATTGCGTAGCAGGTCAAGCTGACTGCAAGCCCGAACAATAACGCGGATTTTTTGAAAAAGTTCCGCCTCGACGGAACAAATGCCGGGGAGGGGCGTTTGGGGTCGGGATGGGCA
>NZ_RZOL01000342.1:0-6827 GCF_004022985.1 Mesorhizobium sp. M7A.F.Ca.ET.027.02.1.1
TCCGCGCTCTGCGTCGCGTTCGGCTGGAGATCATGCAGATAGTTGACCGCACGCTGGGCATGGGCCGCTGCGGCAAAGATGAATCGCTTCTCGTTCCTGAGAATCTCGAGCCAACTCGCAAGGTAACTGGCGTGATCTGGCCGTGGCTCGAGCTCGGGGACGATGCCGAGATCGGCGGCCAGAAAACAACCCCCGAGGTCAGCGACCAGCTCTTCGTGGGCTCGGAACGAGCGATCCTTGTGATAACGCGAGAGGTTGCGATCCAGCCGCTTTTCCGACCCGACCCAATGGATCATTTCGTGTCCGAGGGTCGCATAATAGCTAGGCCCGTCGCGGAAACTCTCGAACGGAGGCATTTGCACCACATCGAGAGCCGGATTGAAATACGCCTTGTCGCCACCGTGGCGGATGACGGCTCCGGTATTTTCGAAGAAGGCATCCGCGTGTTCGATCTGCTCCACCGGATCCGACACCGGCGCGGGATTGCCGTAATACTGCGCGGGCAAGCCATCGATCTGGTCAGCACAAAACACGGTATAGGCCTTGAGGAACGGAATCCCGCGCTCGACCTCTTCGCCATGGGCATCGGTTTCGGTGCGTATGATGCGGCTGGCGTAGACAACCATGGAGCCGGTCTCGCCTTTGCGGACATGACCGCCCAGCTCGACGCTCTGCTTGAACGTCATCCAGGTCGGGGAAACAAAACCCCTCGAAACCGCCTCCGACCAGAGCAGCAGGGTATTGATCCCCTGATATGGCAATCCATTGTGGCGCAACGGGCGCGTGATACGCCCCGTAGTGTTCGCCGCGCTCCACGGCTTCACCCACGGCCGCACGCCCTTCTCCAGCTCCGCGACGATGCGGTCGGTGATCTTCGCGTAGATATCGACGCGGGATTTGTTGCTCTTCCTGTCCATTTGCCGAACCTCCATTCGAGGCCGCGCCAACCGCGGCCGTCACGAGGTCCGACAGCGCAGTACCGCAGGTCCGCGAACCCGCAGAAGATCAACCGGAAGGAAGGGAGACGTCGCTTGAGGGCCGCAACGTTAGTGGAGGACGGCGAAGCCGTTTAGCGGAACGAGGACCGGAGCAGGACCAACATTCGTGACGACCAGGGTTGGCCGGCCGGCCGAGGTGGTCTTCCTCCTTTTCTCATGTATTTCTTTTAGGGAACCACCGTTGAGCACCGGCTTGGATGGATCGTCGACCCGCCAGTCAGGCTTGGTCTCCAGACCCGTCTCCCGGATCTCCTTCATCAGCACCCTGCGATCAGCACGAATATTCCAAGCGCAGATTTGGGGGTGGAGAGGGGACCCTCTCCATTCTTGCATAGCTGCACTGCACAAAATGTGTTTGCGCATCGCACAACTTTTAGCCATTAAGCCTACAGCTGATGCACGCGATGGTCTCCTCCCATTCCATCGTATCAGCTGTTCCCCTCTGAAGGTTTTGACCTTCACACCTAAAGGGCCTCGGTTTTCCGATGGCCCTATTTTTTTGGCGGTCGAAACGTCGTTAGTTGCCTTCGTTACGGTGTGGAACGCGGCGAGATCGCCGGTTCAGCCAGCATGCTTTGGGTGCCATTTCTGCCTGGCGGAATCGACCCCTTCCGCCAAAAGCCTGACCTTTGCCAGTCTTCTACGGGTAAGCGTTCGCGCCAAAGGTTCAAAGCCGCGTCCGTAACATTCAACAATGAAAGACAGCGTCATCAGATCGAGGAGAAAGTCGTCGATCGCATGTGTGAGCGCATCAGACCTTTGTTCGAATTGAAGCGGCAAGGCGCGCGCCTCTTCGATCGCGGCCCGGCAATCGTCTGCCTCTATCAGGGCGTCAATCCTATCAAGGATCTGCAAGCATTCCTCACTCTCCCCAAGTCACACTCAGCGCAGCGAACGCCGCTGGTGAGTGCGTTTTCAACGAAAGAACATGGTCGCGTCTCGCCAAAAGGCATCGCTCGGCAAAGTGGCCGTTGATGAAGCATGCCGCGTCAAACGACAAGCAAGAATCCGGTAGATGATGTCTTCGAAGGCGAGGTCAGCCTCGCGGGTCTGCGTCTCGTCCGCAAAACTGGTCAGAAGCCTGTGGTCGCATTCGTCGGAGGCAAAAGAGTTTCTCTCAATTCTGCCTGCCGCCACGGTTCAGTCGAGATTACATGCGAGACGGCCGATAACACAAAGCAAAGGCGCGCAAAAAATGAGTAGAGTGGCTGGATCAGTTGAAGATTTGGCTGCGCCGACGACGTTTGCGCCACTTATGCAGCCGACCTTTCGTTCGATCTGGCTCGCCACCCAGGTCTCTTCTCTCGGCTGGTTGATGCAGACTGTCGCCATCAGTTGGCTGATGGCAACGATCTCGACTTCCGATCTGATGGTTGCGCTGGTGCAGGCTTCATCGAACCTGCCCGCGTTCATCTTGTCCGTGTTCGCCGGGGCTCTCGCCGACAATTACAGCCGTCGCAGGGTCATGTTCGCCGGGAGGTGCCTATGGTGATAGCCTCCGCGATGCTGACCGCTGTTGTGGCGCTGGGCTTTGTCAGTCCGTGGATGATCCTCGGCTTCAGCTTCTTGATCGCATGCGGCGGCGCTCTCCACGATCCCGCCTGGCAAGCCTCGGTTGGCGATATCGTCGACCGACGCGATGTCCCGGCTGCCGTGACCCTGCTCTCCGTCGGCTTTAACACGGTCCGGACCGTCGGCCCGGCACTCGGCGGCATCGTGGTTGCCTCGTTCGGGCTTTTGGTAGCCTTTACCGTGACCACGCTCACCTATCTGGTCCCTCTTGCCACCATATGGCGCTGCAAGTGGAAGGTTCGCTCTTCGCCTCTTCCACGCGAGTCGATGAGGACGGCGATCTATGACGGGCTGCGCTTCACGGCGATGTCATCCGAAATCAAGGCGGCGATCGCCCGCGGAACGCTTTTTGGCCTGGCGAGCATCGCCATACTCGCGCTGCTGCCGCTGGTTGTCCGCGATCAATTGGGAGGAGGACCGCTCGCCTATGGCACGCTCATGGCCGGCTTCGGGACAGGCGCCGTTTTCGCCGGCATCTCCAACAGCACATTCAGACGGAGCTTGTCGCAAGAACGGCTGATGAGGCTCTCCTGCGTCGCCTGCGCGGCGTGCTCTCTTTCCCTGGCGCTGACCTCTTCGATTGCAGTGGCGGCAATCGCGCTCGCCTTGGGCGGCGCCGGTTGGGTCACCGCCTGGTCCGGGGTTGGCGTCAGCGTGCAGCTGGCCAGCCCGCGCTGGGTCGTGGGACGCACCATCTCGATCTATTATGCTTTGATAGACGGCGGCATCGCGGCCGGCAGCTGGGTATGGGGCACGGTTTCTCAGAACCATTCATTGACCTGGGCGCTGGAGGGCTCAGCTGGTGCCCTGTTGCTCGTCGCCGCAGCCGGCGTTCTGTTTCCTCTGCGCGAGCGCCGCGAGTCGGAGCCCGATCCTTTGGAGGAATTCGACGCCCCAGCTGTCGCTCTCAATTTGAAGCCGAGAAGCGGCCCGATCGTGGTCAAGGTCGAATATCTGATAGCCGAGAAAAATGTCGAGGCCTTCCTCGACCTCATGCGGCAGCGGAGGCATGTCCACAGCCGCGTCGGTGCTCGGAATTGGACGCTGCAGCGCAATCTTCAGAAGCCTATGCAATGGACGGAGACATTCCGCACGCCGACCTGGACCGACTACCTTCGCTTAAACCATCGTCTCACGGAAGTAGACAAGGAACTGGACGAGCGTATTTTCCAGCTGCACGCGGGAGAGGCAGCGCCTCAAATGACGCTTTCGATCGAGCGGCCAACAAGCTCGGCCCGCAAGCGCGCAATCCTCCCACTTCCCCGGCATTGAAGCCTGAAAGTAACATCTGGGCACCAGCGATCGCTAATTTAGGCGCCTCAAAGGGTGTGGGGCGGACGCGGAAGAACCACCGGGATTCGATAGTCAGCGGCGCAGATCTACAAGAGGCAGTCTCGCACGCGTGGTTCCCAATATCCTGTGTCCGCCATACAGAAGGCGAAGACCAATTCCTGCTTCATAGTGCTCTCGGCACATTGCATTGGCGTGGCTTGTGCTACCCGGCGATGCAAACGCCCATGATTGGTATACGGGCAAGACTGATCCCGTGCTTCACTTTGACTGCTGCGGAAACAAGGATTGCCACCCGATCGATTCCAACGACGTCAGTATGACTAAAGACGGCTATTTCGTCAGGCTGCCGCGCCCCGCTTACTTGAATGAACCCCAGGAAGCGGAGTGGTTTATCCCCAGAGAACGTGTCCAGACCTCGCCTGATGATCGATACCATATCTGCGAGCGTCTAATGACGTTTTATCGAACGATCATTCCCCATATGAAGTTCGAGGCCTATCACAGATTCAGATGGACGTGCTTCTTCGCGTGGGGCACAAGTTCAATCCAGCCGGAATGAGATCTACTTCCTGCTTTTGATCCACTGCCAATCGGTCGGATACGGATCTACAGTTCGCTGCCTCCGGGCGCGTGCTGGCGGGCTGTAGCGCAAAGGGACCCCTTGTACGCGTGCCTCGGTTCCTGCGTGTCAGCCCAAACTGATTTCGAGCTCGAGCAAGCATCGGTCAGAACGCCGCCCGACAAACCGCCACGGTTTGAACGAGACATGCCCCAAATCAGCATTGGAGGCGAACAGCGTTTCCCTCGGGCGGCAAAGAACAGTATCCAATCCTTTATCGTCTACAGAATTGATAGACATACTGAACGGAGAAAGTAGGGACCATTTCCAAAATTGGAGTGAGACGATGACGTTAGCAGTGGAGAGATTTTCGAGAAGACGGTTTGGTGCATTGGTGACCGCTTTGGCGGTGACCTTCGCTTCTGCCTCCCCTTTCAGTGCCCATGCGGGTAGTCCGGACTCCGGCAAGCTGCCAACCAAAATCCCGGAGGGCACCGTGCTTCGCATCGGCGATCCCGAGACGCAAAGGGCACTGGAACTCTCCGGCCTCATCGATCAACTGCCTTTCAAGGCCGAATGGGCCAATATCAGCGGCGGTCCACAGACAATCGAAGCTTTTCGCGCCGACGCGTTGGACGTCGGATCCGTCGCCGACATCCCGCCTATCCACGCGACCTGGACGGGGCTCAAGGTCAAGATCATTGCCGCGAAGTTCCGCAAGGATCCCGTTGCGCATCCAATTTATCAACTCGGCATTGCGCCGGGCGTCGAGGTCAAGACGCTGGCGGATTTGCGCGGCAAACGGATCGCCTTCAGCCCCGGTCAGGCACAAGGCGCGTTGGTGCTGAGGGTCCTGCAGGCCGCCGGCCTGAAAAAGGAGGATGTCAATCTCATCGAACTGCCCAGCAAAGGCGATGCCTATCCCGTGGCACTTGCCAGCAAGCAAGTCGACGTCGCCCCAATCTGGGGCGTTCTCGTCAAGCATTATCTGCACCAGTATGGCGCCGACGGCGCCACCACCATCCCACACGGCTTACGCGATGATCCCGACCATCTCTATGCCCCGCAGGCCGTGCTCGACGACCCGGCCAAAGCTGCCGCTCTCGGCGAATATGTGCGCTACTGGGCACTTGCGACCCGATGGGTGCAGGAACATCCGAAAGAGTGGATCGAGGGTTACTACGTCGCCACCCAGGGCCTCAACGCAAAAGATGGCCAGTATCTCGTCGACGCCGATGGACAGTTCGACATCCCGTCCGACTGGAACGATGTGATCACGCGCCAGCAGGCAACGATAGATCTCCTGGCCAGCGAACTGAACAAGCCCACGATCAAGGCCGAGGATCTTTTCGACAGGCGCTTCGAGACGATCGCCGCAAATGCGCTGAACGCGTCCTGACGCCCGCTTCCCAAGACTGGAGACGACGCAGATGAACGCAATCTCAAGTACCGCCGCGGTTGCACTTCCCATTCACTACGCATCAGATGAAAGGGGGTTGATTCCGCCCGCTGTACAGGCCCGTAAGACCGCGACGGGGCGTCGCCTGGCGCTTGGGCGAGCGATCCCGTTGGGCGCGCTGATCGGGCCCGCACTTCTTCTCGCGATCTGGTCCGTCGGCAGTATCGCCGGCCTGATCGATCCAAGAACGCTGCCGGCGCCTTGGTCGGTTGTCGGCACTGCCGTCGATCTCATCGCCGAAGGGAAGCTTCAGGAGCACTTGATGACGTCTGCCTGGCGGGCAGCACAGGGCCTGGTGTTCGGCATCCTAATCGGGACGATACTTGCTCTCATTTCTGGTTTGTCCCGGCTTGGCGAGGCCATCATCGACGGCCCCGTTCAGATCAAGCGCGCGATACCGACGCTCGCTCTGATCCCGCTGCTGATGCTGTGGTTCGGCATCGGCGAGGGCATGAAGGTGACGGCCATCGCGCTGGCTGTGCTGATCCCGATCTATATCCAGACCCACAGCAGCTTGCGCAGCATCGACAGCCGTTATGTCGAACTGGCCCAGACCTTGCGGATGGGCTACGGCGAATTCATCCGCCAGGTCATCCTGCCGGGCGCCCTTCCAGGCTTCTTCCTTGGCCTGCGTTTGGCGGTGACCTATGCCTGGCTGTCTCTGGTGGTGGTCGAACAGGTCAATGCCACGAGCGGCATCGGCTACATGATCGATCTCGCACGCAACTACGGCCAGACTGACGTCGTCATCGTCGGTCTCGCCGTCTATGCGCTGCTCGGTCTCGCCTCCGACGGCATCGTCCGCTTCTTCCAGGAAAGGTCGCTGTCATGGCGTCGCACCTTGGCGGATTGAGCGGCGCGCCCGTGGTGCGGGTCGAGAGCCTTGTGAGACGTTTCGGGCCGCGAACCATCCTTGACGGCCTCAGTCTCGACATCGAGAAGGGAG
>NZ_RZOL01000343.1:0-6818 GCF_004022985.1 Mesorhizobium sp. M7A.F.Ca.ET.027.02.1.1
GTGTCGTCGATCCGGAGTGCCGGGTCATCGGCATCGAAGGCTTGCGGGTCGCCGATTCGTCGATCTTCCCGCGCGTCACCAACGGCAATCTCAACGCGCCCTCGATCATGACCGGCGAGAAGGCTTCCGACCACATCCTTGGCCGCACGCCGCTGGCGCCGTCCAACCAGGAACCATGGATCAATCCGCGCTGGCAGGCGTCGGACAGATAGAGCATGATCGTGTGACTGCACGATCCGCATGCCGCGAAAGACAATCTGGAGACTTCCATGCGCGCTCAGCCCACGGCATCGCACTATGTCAACGGACGCTACATCGAGGACGAAGGCGGCGCGCCGCTGCCGGTCATCTATCCGGCAACCGGTGAGATCATCGCCATGCTGCGCTCGGCGACGCCGAACGTGCTGGAACTCGCCGTCGAGGCAGCGCGGGCGGCGCAGCCCGCCTGGGCGCGGCTGAAGCCGGTCGAGCGCGGGCGCATCCTGCGCCGCGCCGCCGACATATTGCGCGCCCGCAACGCCGACCTCGCCCGCATCGAGACATTGGATACCGGCAAGGCGATCCAGGAAACGCTGGTGGCGGACGCCCCTTCGGCGGCGGACTGCCTTGAATATTTCGGCGGTGCGGTTGCCGCCTACAATGGCGAGTGGGTCGATCTCGGCGGACCCTTCGCCTACACAAGGCGCGAAGCGCTCGGCGTCTGTGTCGGCATCGGCGCCTGGAACTACCCGATCCAGATCGCCGGCTGGAAATCGGCACCGGCGCTCGCCATGGGCAACGCCATGGTGTTCAAGCCTTCGGAAAACACACCGCTTTCAGCACTCGCGCTGGCCGAGATCTACAGCGAAGCGGGGCTGCCTGACGGCCTGTTCAATGTCGTGCAGGGCTATGGCGATGTCGGCGCCGGGCTTGTCGGCCACGATGTCGTCGCCAAGGTCTCGGTGACCGGCTCGGTGCCGACCGGCCGCAAGGTGCTGTCGCTCGCCGGCTCGAAGATGAAGCACGCGACGATGGAGCTTGGCGGCAAGTCGCCGCTGATCGTGTTCGACGATGCCGACATCGAGAACGCCATTGGCGGCGCCATGCTCGGCAATTTCTATTCGACCGGGCAGATCTGTTCCAACGGCACGCGCGTCTTCGTGCAGAGCGGCATTCACGACCGCTTCGTCGAGCGTCTGATCGAGCGGACCAAGAAAATCCGCATCGGCGACCCGCTCGACCCCGAAACCCAGATGGGGCCGCTGGTTTCCAAGGCGCAGCACGACAAGGTAGTGGGCTATATCGAGATCGGCAAGCAGGACGGAGCAACGCTTGCCTGTGGCGGCAACGTGCCTTCGCTGCAGGGTTTCCAGGGCGGATTCTTTGTCGAGCCAACGGTGTTCACCGGCGTCACCGACACAATGCGCATCGCCCGCGAGGAGATTTTCGGGCCTGTCATGAGCGTGCTGAAATTCGACGGTGAGGACGAGGTGATCGACCGCGCCAACGACACCGAATTCGGCCTTGCCGCCGGCGTCTTCACGCGCGACCTGCCGCGCGCCCACCGCGTCATTGCCGAGCTGCAGGCCGGCACCTGCTGGATCAACGCCTACAATCTGACGCCGGTGGAAATCCCGTTCGGCGGCTTCAAGCAGTCGGGCATCGGACGTGAGAATTCATTGGCGGCGCTGGCACTCTATTCGCAGCTGAAGTCGATCTATGTCGAGACGGGCGACGTGGCGAGCCCGTACTGATCAACCCTCTACGCCTTCGGGTCGGCCGTGCTGTCCAGATACTGGGTCAGCGCACAGACCAGATGATAGAAGATGCTGGCCGGCACGTCCGATGCCAGTGAGCGGCCGCGCTCGTCGATGCGGTCGATCCACAGGCCGAGCGGCGCCGGGTCGATGTGCCAGCGAAACAGCCGGCCGACGCGCGCTTCGATCTCGGGCTTCAGGTCCGGCCCGCCCGAACCATCCAGCGCGATAGCCGCCTTCACCGCTTCGGCCTGCGGCCAGCTGCGTGATATCAGGTCGAGCGGCAGGCCCTGCCGCGAGACGGCGCCATAGGCAAGGCCGGTGGCGCGGTTGAGGCCATTGGCAGTGGCCGACGCGTAAAGTTTTCTGGCAAAGCCGCTCAATTCGGCCTGGCCGCTGCGTCCAGCGAAATCGACCAGCAGCGAGGCCCACTCGAAATGGTGGCCAGGCTCGGTCCATGACCCTTTCTCTCCTGCGGATGGCTTCCATTCGGCATCGAAATACTCGCCAAGCGTCCAGCTTTCCGGATCGAAGAAATGACTTCGGAAGAGGTCGATGATGCGCGCTGCGCGGCGCAGATGGGCGCGCTCGCCAGTCGCCTGATGCCAAGCGAGGAAGGCCTCGAGCAGATGCATATGCGGGTTGGAGCGGCGCTCGCCTTTGCCGTCCGATGTCTCGAGGAAGCCGGTCATGCGGCTGTCTTCGAGATGCGCATCGAGAAAGGCGAAGGTTTCCTCGCCGAGGCGCAAGGCGTCTGGATTGCCATACATATGCGCATGCGCGAGCGCCAGGAGCACGCAGGAATGATCGTAGGCATCCTCGGTGGCGTCGGCGACCGAACCGTCGACATTCAGCGTCCGAACCCAGCCGCCCTTGTCGGTGCGGCCCTTGCCGGCCATGAAGGCGATGCCGTGGCTGATCAGCCGGTCGGCCGGACCGTCCCAGCCGCGCGCTCGGGCGACGGCGAAAGCATAGACCTGCCTTGCCATGGTGCGCATGCGCTTGGGCTTCATCAGCGGCGAGGCGTCCAGGCCGAGCGCTTCGTGAAAGCCGCCATGGCGTTCGTCGACCCCCGATGTCGACCACAGCGGCAAGGTCTCCTGAAACAGCCAGTGATGCACGCGCCGGCGCCAGGCGCCGCTTTCGATGACGCGGTCATGCGCCGGCGTGAACCTGGTTTCCAGGCGACCCGATTTTTCGAGCTGCTCGACGATCTTCTTGACGTGCTGGCTGTGGCTGACCGGGGCGACGAAGGTGGCATCCGATGTCGAAACGATGGCGATGTCCTTCATGCCGATCGCCGACAGCAGGCGGCCATCACTGCGAATGTAGGAATTCTCGCAATCGATAGCGACGACATCGCCGATGATGACATTGCCCCGGTCGTCGGCGGGGCCGACATCGAGCAGCGACTGCCAGGAGCCGAGATCGTTCCAGCGGAAGCCGGCCGGCACCATGGCGATGTCTTTTGCCCGCTCCATGATGGCGTAGTCGATCGAGTTCGACGGAATGGCGGCGTAGAGTTCTAGCGGCATGTAAAGGCCGGACAGATCCGATGTCGCTGCCCTGTAAGCTGCTTCGGTGGCCAGCCAGATATCCGGCTGGAACGCTATGAAGGCATCACGCATGGCGACGGCGCGAAACAGGAAGATACCGGTGTTCCAGTAGAAATTTCCGGCCTTGAGATAGCTTTGCGCAGTCTCAATATCCGGCTTTTCGACGAAGCGCGACACATCGAAGGTGCCGCCGCTTTCGGCCGCGACCTCGATATAGCCGTAGCCGGTCTCGGGCTGTGTCGGCTTGATGCCGAACACCACCAGCCGTCCACTGCGCGCTGCCTCGGTGCCGGCTTCGACGCTCTGCCAGAATTGGCGCGGGGTCGATATCTCATGATCCGACGGCACCACCAGCACCAGGCTGTCACCGAATTCGGACAGCGTGCGCAGCGTCGCCAGTGCGACGGCGGCGGCTGTGTTGCGCCCGGTCGGCTCGAACAGCGGACCGCCGCCGGCGAGGTCGAGACCAGCAAGATCGGCGTGAACGCGATCAGCATGGCGCTCCGCGGCGATCAGGAAGATCGGCGTTTCGCCTTCCGGCCGGGCCGTCAGCCGACGCAAGGTCTTGGCCAGCATCGAGCCATCGCCGGACAGATCGTGGAACTGCTTGGGGTTGTCCTCGCGCGACAGCGGCCACAACCTCGAGCCGACGCCGCCGCTCATTACAAAACTGACAATCCGCTCGGTCATTCAACTACCATTCAAAAGGTCTGGTTGTAGGCGCCCACCTCGGGGCTGCGGCGCAGCACGGCGTCGACAGCCTCGAACATCTCCCGTCGACGCTGCGACGACACCGGGCTTTCGACCACCACGACCAGTTCCGGTTTGTTCGATGAGGCGCGCACCAGCCCCCAGGTGCCGTCGTCGGCGACGACGCGCACGCCGTTGACGGTGATGAGGTCTGCGATCTTCTGGCCGGCGAAAACCATTCCATCCCGTTTCATGGTCTGAAAATCGGCAACCACCCGTTCGACCACGCCATACTTCACCTCGTCCGCGCAGTGAGGCGACATGGTCGGCGTGCCGAAGGTCAGCGGCAGCGCGCGATAAAGATCGGCCATCGAACTGCCCGGGCTGCGATCCAGCATTAGGCAGATGGCGATGGCGGTGACCAGCCCGTCGTCATATCCGCGCCCGATCGGCGGATTGAAAAAGAAATGACCTGACTTTTCGAAACCGGCGACAGCACCGAGTTCGGCGACGCGGCGTTTGATGTAGGAATGGCCGGTTTTCCAATAGTCAGTGACGGCGCCATTGGCGCGCAGCATTGCGTCGGTATGGAACAGGCCGGTCGATTTGACGTCGACGACGAAGGTCGAGTTGGGATGCTGGCTGGAAATATCCCTTGCCAGCATCACACCGACCTTGTCGGCAAAAATTTCATTGCCTTCATTGTCGACGACACCGCAGCGGTCGCCATCGCCGTCGAAGCCAAGGCCGATGTCGGCGCCTGATGCCAGCACCTTGTCCCGGATGGCATGCAGCATCCGCATATCCTCGGGATTGGGATTGTAGCGCGGAAATGTATGGTCGAGTTCGACGTCGAGCGCGATGACCTCGCAGCCGATGCGCTGCAACGCTTGCGGCGCGAAGGCGCCGGCAGTGCCATTGCCGCAGGCTGCGACCACTTTCAGCTTTCGGGCGATGCGCTTGTCGCGGGTCAGATCGTCGAGATAGGTCGCGCGAAAATCGCGGATGAAATCGTAGGAGCCGCCGCCGACGAGATCGAAATCACCAGCCAGCACGATCGCCTTCAGCGCGCTCATCTCTTCCGGGCCGAAGGTCAGCGGCCGCGCAGCACCCATCTTGACGCCAGTCCAGCCATTTTCGTTGTGCGAAGCGGTGACCATGGCGACCGAGGGCGTATCCAAAGCGAACTGGGCGAAATACGCCATCGGCGACAACGCCAGTCCGATGTCCCTCACCCGTGCGCCTGCGGCCATCAAACCGGACACCAGGGCCAGTTTGATCGACAGCGAATAGGAGCGGAAATCATGCCCGGTGACGATATCGGGACCGGCGCCGAGACGGCGGATCAGCGTACCAAGCCCCATGCCGAGCGCCTGGACGCCGATCAGATTGAGTTCCGGTCGTTGCGCGGAGCCGGGATGGCCGAACCACCAGCGCGCATCATATTCGCGAAAGCCGGATGGCTTGATCAGCGCTTCGGTTTCGAATTCGAAACTGTTGGGCCGCGCGTCGCCAACGATGCTGAAGGACAAGACTGGAAACTCCGAATGGCAGAAATTACGAATTGTCGAGGGCTGCGGCTTAGCACACAAGGCTTTAGGCCACGTTTATTCCGGAAGGGAATCCGGGCCTTTCGGGCAATGCTCGACGAAAGCCGACGAAATGCGACAGAAGTGCCGCCGTGCCGCTTGCAGGAACCAAGTGTGGCGGCTATAAGCCCGCGGTCTGGTCACGGAGTGTAGCGCAGCCTGGTAGCGCACCTCGTTCGGGACGAGGGGGTCGCAGGTTCAAATCCTGCCACTCCGACCAGAGAAAACAAAGAGTTAGCGCATCCCGACTTCGGCGCTCCACCTGCCCCTCAAGCGAGACTACTCGCGTCCCCCGTCAGTCGGATGGGCGAATTTCTATTCGCCGTGCCTCTGTGACTCGGCCGACAGCGATGCCTGTTGCACTGGACAGTAACCAGACGGTCCAACCGGCCGCCTGATGCCTTCATGCCTGCGCTCGCAGACAGATCCCGGAAAACATCTCAACTGGTACGCGCGTTTCCGCTCAGCGGAGGCCAAAAAAGCTCAAGATCGCTATCACGATGACTACAGCTCCAACGAGCCAAATGATGTTGTTCATGATCTCTCTCCTGTTGCCTGGGGAAGCCCGCGCCTCTGGCGGAGAACGCGGGTCGACCAGCCTTTGCCGACTGATCTGCAGCAGACACCAAATCGTGATCCCGGCTGCGAGAAATAAACCATCAGGCACGCCTAATGTTCCGTCGTGCGTCCTATGATCATAGGCGCCGGCATCATCACCACGACAGCGCTGTCGTGACAGGTTCCGTCCTCACCCATCGGCACCATTCCGTGGTGATCGAACGACGGGTACCGACGCTGGGATCCGGCCCCGATTCTTGATGGGAGTCGGGTCTTGATGGGAGTGGGGCCACGAGAGGCCTTTGGCACGCATCCCAATCACGCCCGCAACCAGACTTAAGTCCAGCCCCCGCCCGACCGAAGTCCAGGTTGGAAACGCTCGCCCTTGCCCCAAATTCGGGTGGTGGGCGAAAAATGATCAATGAAAAACTAAAGAGCAGCAGCATGTCGAACCGTGAGACCAAGAAATCCCATGCCCTGGGCATGCGCATGACAGAGATCAAAGCCAGGATGCAGGAAGCCCAGATTACCGAAGACGAGATGAAGACCTTCCAGAAGGTCACGGCCATCATGGAGGGCGACGAGGGCCGAATCGAGATTGACGACCTGATTGCCGCGTCATTCCTCACCGACACGACGCTGAACAGCCAGAAGCGTTAAGCGACCATGCCGACGATTAGCAGACTTTT
>NZ_RZOL01000344.1:0-6793 GCF_004022985.1 Mesorhizobium sp. M7A.F.Ca.ET.027.02.1.1
CCCTCACTCCTGGCGGTCCAAGAAACCGATCATCTTCCGCAACACGCCGCAATGGTTCGTCTACATGGACAAGGACCTCGGCGACGGCTCGACACTGCGCAGCCGGGCGCTCAAGGCCATCGACGACACCCGCTTCGTGCCCGCCGCCGGCCAGAACCGCATCCGCGCCATGATCGAGGAACGCCCGGACTGGGTGCTGTCGCGCCAGCGCGCCTGGGGCGTGCCGATCGCCGTCTTCGCCGATGCCGACGGCAATGTGCTGAAGGACGAAGCGGTCAACCAGCGCATCATGGACGCCTTCGAGCAGGAGGGCGCCGACGCCTGGTTCGCGGCTGATGCCAAGGAGCGTTTCCTTGGCAATCACGACGCTTCGAAGTGGAAGCAGGTGATGGACATCCTCGACGTCTGGTTCGATTCGGGCTCGACGCACGCCTTCACGCTGGAAGATCGTCCTGACCTG
The DNA here is from genome assembly GCF_004022985.1 of Mesorhizobium sp. M7A.F.Ca.ET.027.02.1.1. Lineage (NCBI taxonomy): Bacteria > Pseudomonadati > Pseudomonadota > Alphaproteobacteria > Hyphomicrobiales > Phyllobacteriaceae > Mesorhizobium > Mesorhizobium sp. M7A.F.Ca.ET.027.02.1.1. Next base: position 461 of record NZ_RZOL01000344.1, read on the forward strand.
AAATGGCCGGCCGACGTCTATCTCGAAGGCTCCGACCAGCATCGCGGCTGGTTCCATTCGTCGCTGCTGGAAAGCTGCGGCACCAGGGGCAGGGCGCCTTACGACACCGTCGTCACCCATGGTTTCACCATGGACGAGGATGGCCGCAAGATGTCGAAGTCGCTGGGCAACACCGTGGTGCCGCAGGACGTCATCAAGCAGTCGGGCGCCGACATCCTGCGTCTATGGGTGGTGACGACCGACTACTGGGAGGACCAGCGGCTCGGCAAGAACGTGCTGCAGACCAACATCGACGCCTACCGCAAGCTGCGCAACACCATCCGCTGGATGCTGGGTACGCTTGCCCATGACGATGGCGAAGAGGTGCCGCTGGAGAAAATGCCGGAGCTGGAGCGGCTGATGCTGCACCGGCTGGCCGAGCTCGATGAGGTCGTGCGCTCGGGCTACGACGCCTTCGAATTCAAGCGCATCACCCGCATGCTGCTCGATTTCATGGTGGTCGAGCTGTCGGCGTTCTATTTCGACATCCGCAAGGACGCGCTCTACTGCGACGCGCCGTCGAGCCTGAAGCGCAAGGCTTCGGTGCAGGTGGTGCGCCATCTCTTCGACTGCCTGGTAAAATGGCTGGCGCCGATGCTGCCTTTCACCATGGAGGAGGCCTGGCTTGAGCGTCATCCCGACGCCGTCTCGGTGCATCTCGACCAGTTCCCGCAAATCCCGGCGGACTGGAAGAACGAGGCGCTGGCGGAAAAGTGGCGCCAGGTGCGGCAAGTGCGACGCGTCGTCACCGGTGCGCTGGAGATCGCGCGCGCCCAGAAGGTGATCGGATCGTCGCTGGAAGCGGTGCCGGTCGTCACAATCAACGACGCAGCGCTCGAAGCGGCGATTTCAGATGTCGACATGGCCGAGATGGCGATCACCAGCGATCTGGTCATCGCTCATGGCGAGGCACCGGCTGGCGCCTTCGCGATCGACGACGTCAAGGGTGTCGCCGTGGTGGTCGAGAAGGCCGAGGATCGTGGCCTGTTAAAATGTGCACGCTCCTGGCGCTACACCGCCGATGTCGGCCAGGATCCGGAATTCCCGGATGTTTCGGCCAGGGATGCGGCGGTGCTGCATGAATTGAAGGCGCTTGGCCGGCTTTAGCGGTTAGTCGGCTGGATCGGTGCACAAATGCCACGCCGGGCGGGCGAAAACCGCCCGCGCGTTGCCCTTAACGAGTGGTTGAGGTAAACACGCGAAACTCCGGAAGACAAATTGTCGCCGGATTTCCGTCGCAAGTGCTTGGACGATGGGGACCGGCCACAAGGCTGGTGGCAATCGAGAGGCTGTCTAGAGTGGGACTTTTTGGCATGACCGAGAGATATAATGCGCGCTTGGCGCTGCTGGCGCCGCTTGTCGCGTCGGGCCTCGCTTTGTCCGGCTGCATGGGCTCTCCGACCTACGGCACCGACAAGACCGCCGGCGAACAGCTGGCCGGCGATATTTCGGGCGCCTTTTCATTCGCGCCGAAGCGCAAGGAACAGATCGACTACAAGCCGCGTCCGACGCTCGTGAAGCCGGCGCCAGGCCAGAAGGAAGCGCTGCCGGCCCCGCAGGACAGCATCGAGACGGCGAGCGCCGAATGGCCCGAATCGCCCGAGCAGCGCCGCGCCCGCCTGCGCGCCGACGCCACCGCCCATCAGAACGACCCGGCCTATCAGTCGGAGATCATCGACGACGTGCAGACGGACCCGGCCTCGGTCAAGAGGGCGATGGCGGAGTCAGGGTCGAGCCACCCGCCGGCATGGACACCGGCCGATTCCGACAAGGGCCGTGCCGCCGAGATCCAGCGCCGCCTTGCCGACAGCAAGCAGGGCGATCCGAACACCCGCAAATATCTGAGCGAGCCTCCAGTGCAGTATCGTGTCGCGGCCGGCACGGCGCCGCAAGATCAGCTTGGCGAGGACGAGTACAAGAAGGAACGCCGCCTCAAGAAAGAGGCGGAAGGCAAGAAGGGCAGCGGCTGGTTCGACTGGATGCCGTCTCTGTAAGAACACCACGTTGTGTCGCCGGGCGTTGCGCCCGGTTCAGCCGCGCCGTTCCCGGAAAAATTCCTTGAGCAATAGACCCGCTTCGGTCTCGCCCATGCCCGGATAGATGTCGGGCGCGTGGTGGCAGGTCGGCGAGGCGAAAAAACGTACGCCATTGACCACGGCACCGCCCTTGTCGTCGGCGGCGCCGAAATAAAGCCGGCGCAGCCGGGCGAAGGAAATGGCGCCGGCGCACATGGCGCAAGGTTCCAGCGTCACATAGAGATCATGGCCGGTCAGCCGCTCGGCCGACAGTTTGCGGCAAGCTTCGCGGATGACCAGCATCTCGGCATGCGCGGTCGGGTCGGCAAGTTCGCGTGTGCGGTTGCCGGCGCTGGCGACAACACCAGCGCCATTGGCGATGACGGCGCCGACCGGCACTTCGCCTCGCAAGGCGGCAGCCTCGGCCTCCTTCAGCGCCAGCGCCATGAAATCGGGCCGCTTCACGCGATTTCCACTCCGATTATCTCCTCGCCACCTGACGGAGCAAGTTCGTTTCGAATGAACCGCACTTGCTCCAGGCTTTTGATTTTCGTTTGTCTTTTTGGAAAAACCGGTCTCCACTTTTCCCTGACAAACTCCAGTGATCCTGTTATTGAGCGCAGGACCTCGAAAATCGGGACTCGGTTTTCGAAAATGATCATGCGCCACATCAAAAGTGCTACAGCGTTCGTTGCGCGCCCGAAAGGATGCGCCACGCTGTAGCAGCGCAAACGGATAAAGGCCACATGGACGACAACGACAAGAAATTCCGACCCAGGAAGGGTCCGGCCAAGAGTGGGCCGAAAGCCGCGGGACCGCGCAGCCGTGATGGCGCCGCGGGCAAGGGCGGCAAGCCGTCCTTTGGCGCCAAGAAACCTTACGCACCGCGTGGCGATCGGCCGATGGCTGCCGATGGCGAGCGGCCGAAGCGCGATTTCAAGGGCGGCGACAAGCCTTTCAGCAAAGGCCCGCGTCCCGAAGGCAAGCCTTTTGAGCAGCGCGAAGGGCCGCGCAAGCCCTACGCACCGCGCGGCGACCGCCCGATGGCCGCCGAGGGTGAGCGCAAACCGTATGAGAAGCGCGAAGGACCACGCAAGCCCTACGCGCCGCGTGGCGACCGGCCAATGGCGGCCGAAGGCGAGCGCAAGCCCTATGAGAAGCGCGAAGGACCGCGCAAACCCTACGCACCGCGTGGCGACCGGCCGATGGCCGCCGAAGGCGAGCGCAAACCGTATGAAAAGCGCGAAGGACCGCGCAAGCCCTACGCACCGCGCGGCGACCGCCCGGTGGCGGCCGAAGGCGAGCGCAAGCCGTATGAGAAGCGCGAAGGGCCTCGCAAACCCTATGCACCGCGGGGCGACCGGCCGGCTGCGGCGGCAGCGGGCGGCGAAAAGCGTTTCGACCGTCCCAAGCGTGATTTCATTGACCGCGCGCCGCGCGACGCCGGCGATCGCCCGAAGCGTGACTTCGCCGACCGCCCCAAGCGCGATTTCGGCGATCGCCCGAAGCGGGATTTCAACGATCGGCCGCAAGGCGCGGCAGGCGGCAGCTTCAAGCCACGCCCGCGTCCCGCCGAGGGCGCGGAAGAGGCAGGCGAGCGCATCGCCAAGCGGTTGGCCCGCGCCGGCCTGGCCTCGCGCCGCGATGCCGAGGAGCTGATCGCCGCCGGCCGCGTCAAGGTCAATGGCCGCGCCCTGACTTCGCCGGCCTTCAACGTCATGCCTGATGACATCATCCATCTCGACGGCATGGAAATCCCGCCGATCGAGCGCACCCGGCTGTTCCTGTTCCACAAGCCGGCCGGCGTCGTCACCACCAACCGCGATCCCGAGGGCCGCAAGACCGTCTTCGACGTGCTGCCGGCTGAATTGCCGCGGCTGATGACCATCGGCCGGCTCGACATCAACACCGAAGGCCTGCTGCTGCTCACCAATGATGGCGGCCTCTCGCGCGTGCTCGAACTGCCGGCCACCGGCTGGCTGCGCCGCTACCGGGTGCGCGTCCACGGCAAGGTCGAGGAAAGCGCGCTTGCGGGCCTGCGCGAGGGCATTGCCGTTGACGGCGTGTTCTACGGTGCCATCGAAGCCACGCTCGACCGCGAGCAAGGCACCAATGCCTGGCTGACGATCGGCCTGCGCGAGGGCAAGAACCGCGAAGTCAGAAACATTCTCGGCTCGCTCGGCCTCGACGTGACGCGGCTGATCCGCATCTCCTACGGGCCGTTCCAGCTCGATGACCTCGCCGAGGGCCATGTGCTCGAGATCAAGGGCAGGGTTCTGCGTGACCAACTCGGCGAGCGCCTGGTCGAGGAATCCGGCGCCAATTTCGACGCCGATGTCACCAAGCCGTTTTCCAACAAGCCGGTGCGGCGCACGGAAGTTCGCGAGCCGGAGCCGGAGCGGCCGAAATTCACCCGCGACGGTGAGCGCCGCCCGATCGGCGAGGGCGGTTTGATCAAGAACCGCAAACGCCGCGAAGGCAGCCGCGACGAGGCTCTGGGCAAGCTGTCGACAAGTCCCGACAGAAGCACGGAGAAGAGTTTTGGCGAACGCGGCCCGCGTCCCGAACGCAGCTTTGGCGACAAACCCCGCGGCGGCTTCGGCGACAAGCCTCGCGGTGGCTTTGGTGACAAACCGCGTGGCGGCGGGAAAAAGTCCGAGCGCGAGCAGCGGCCGATCGAGCCGCCCGGCCAGCGCAAGGCCAATGTCTGGATGGCGCCGGGCGCGCGGCCGATCGGCAAGGGCAGGGCCGATGCAGACGCAGCCAAGGCGGCTGAAGCAAAGGCGCGAAAGGCATCGTTCAAGCCGACCTATGTCAAACCGGCCGGCGCAAAGCCGTTCGGCAAGCCGCGCGGCGACCGTCCGACCAGCACACGCGGTGAGCGGCCGCGCGGCGGCCCCAAGGGCAAGTAATGAGAATCGTCGGTGGTGAGTTTCGCGGGCGTCCGCTGGCGACGCCGCGCTCGAGCGCCATTCGTCCGACGACCGATCGCACCCGCGAGGCGGTCTTCAACGTGCTGGCGCATCGCTTTGCCGAGCAGTTGGACGGCGCGCGTGTGCTCGACCTGTTCGCCGGCACCGGTGCGCTCGGGCTGGAAGCCCTGTCGCGCGGTGCCTCCTATGGCGTCTTCATCGAGGAATCGGCCGAAGGCCGTGGCCTGATCCGCGACAATGTCGAGGCCTTCGGCCTGACCGGCCGCACCAAGATCTTCCGCCGCGATGCCACCGGCCTTGGCGAAGCCGGCACGCTGGCGCCGTTCGGCCTCGTCTTTGCCGACCCGCCCTATGGCAAGGGCCTTGGCGAGCGCGCCTTGCAGTCGGCGAAAGCCGGCGGCTGGCTTCGCCCCGGCGCGCTGTGCGTGGTCGAAGAGGCGGCAGTGGCGCCCTTCGAGCCGGGTCACGGTTTTTCGGTGCTGGACGAGCGCAACTACGGTGAGACCGTCATCCGCTTTATCGAGGCGGCCTGATACGCCTTCGCGATTGGCGGTTCCTCTCCCCCGCTTCACGGGGGCGAGGAACCGAGCTCCGCCTCTAAAATGACCAACAATTAACTTTGCTTGTCGCCAGTACCTTGCCTATCGTCTGCAGACAGAACCGGAGCCGTTGATGACATCCAGGATTGAATGGCTGCGCGGAACGCTGTTGGCGTCCTCTTTGGCTTTTGTCATGACCAGCCCGGTGGCGGCCGAGAGCCCCGTCTTGCCCAACACGGTTCCGGCCGAGTTCAAGGTCACGGATTTCCTGCTCGACAACGGCATGGAGGTGGTCGTCATTCCCGACCACCGTGCGCCGATCGTCACCCATATGGTCTGGTACAAGATCGGCAGCGCCGACGAGCCGCCCGGCAAATCCGGCATTGCGCATTTCTTCGAACATCTGATGTTCAAGGCGACGACCAACCATGCGGCGGGCGAGTTCGACCGCGCCATCTCCGATATCGGCGGCTCCAACAACGCCTTCACCTCTTACGACTACACCGCCTTCCACGAGACGGTGGCGCCGTCGGCACTCGAGTTGATGATGAGCTTCGAGGCCGACCGCATGCGCAATCTCATTCTCACCGACGATGTCATCAAGACCGAGCGCGATGTCATCCTCGAGGAGCGCCGCTCGCGCATCGACAACAGCCCCGAGGCCGTGCTGGACGAGGAGGTCGATGCGACGCTGTGGCAGAACCAGCCCTATCGCATTCCGGTCATCGGCTGGATGCAGGAGATGCAGCAGCTGAACCGCGCCGACGCTGTCGCCTTCTACGACAAATACTACCGGCCCAACAACGC
>NZ_RZOL01000345.1:0-6729 GCF_004022985.1 Mesorhizobium sp. M7A.F.Ca.ET.027.02.1.1
GATGCGAGCGATGGAAATTGCCGACGCCGAAATGCACGATGCCGGCCTTCAATGTCGCGCGGTCATAGTTCGGCCCGGCGACCTCAGCGGGCAGTTTGGAGAGGTTTGAGGACGAGAGTTTCACGGTCATCTGTTTTACCCTTTGGCCGGATCTAGGCCTTCGTTACGCTCCTCTCCCGGTCGGGGAGAGGATAAGGGGTGGCACTGGCTACGCGCCCGCTGATGTCGGCCTCTGCTCCCCGCGGAGGGACGAGGAGCAGAGGCCGTCCCCCGCCTCAACTCATCCACTGGCCGCCGTCGACATTGTAGGTCTGGGCGACGATGTATTCGGCGTCGCTGCTGGCGAGAAAAACCGCCATGCCGGTGAGGTCCTGCGCCGTGCCCATGCGGCCATACGGCACTGTCTCGCCGACCAGCTTCTTCTTCTCGCCCTTCGGCCGGTTCTCATATTTGGCGAACAGCGAATCGACGTGATCCCAGTGCTCGCCGTCGACGACGCCAGGGGCAATCGCGTTGACGTTGATGCGGTGCTTGATCAGGTCGAGCCCCGCTGACTGTGTCAGCGAAATGACGGCGGCTTTGGTGGCGCAATAGACGCCGACCAGCGCCTCGCCGCGTCGCCCGGCCTGGCTTGCCATGTTGATGATCCTGCCGCCCCGGCCAGCCGCGATCATCGAGCGGGCGGCTGCCTGCAGCATGAACAGCGTGCCAGCGACATTGACGGAAAACAATTTATCGTAGCTTGCCTTGGTGATCTCGACGATCGGTGCCAGATCGAAAAGAGCGGCGTTGTTGATCAGGATATCGAGGCCGCCGGTCTTCGTCTCGACGGCTTTCACCGCCGCCTCGATGGAGGCGAGGTCGGTGACGTCGAGCTTGACCGCATAGGCCCTGCCGCCGATCTCGGCGGCCGTCTTCTGCGCCGCCTCGAGATTGATGTCGGCTATGGCGACGGTGGCGCCTTCGCCGGCATAGGCTTCGGCGAAGGCTCTGCCGATGCCGCGGGCCGAACCTGTGATCAGCGCGGATTTGCCGGCCAGCCGCATGTTCAGATTGCCTTCCCGTCGGCGCCGAAGCGATGCAGCTTGGCCTTGTCGGGCGTTAGATAGATGGTGTCGCCATGATGGACGCCGAGTTCGCCGTCGGCGCGCACCGTCAGCGGACCGACGCCATCGGCCTGGACATGCAGGAAGGTGTCGGAGCCGAGATGCTCGGCGACGCCGACGACCGCCTTCCATTCGCCCGCCGTGGTCGAGATCTCCAGGTGTTCGGGACGGATGCCGATGGTCTTGGCGCCGTTTTTGGCAGCCGGCGCGCCTTCGATCAGGTTCATCTTCGGCGAGCCGATGAAGCCGGCGACGAACAGGTTCTTCGGCGTCTTGTAGAGCTCCATCGGCGAGCCGACCTGCTCGATGTTGCCGGCGTTCAGCACGACGATCTTGTCGGCCATGGTCATGGCTTCGACCTGGTCATGGGTAACGTAGATCATGGTCGTCTTGAGCTGATGGTGCAGCTCGCTGATCTCCAGCCGCATGGTGCCGCGCAGTGCCGCATCGAGATTGGACAGCGGTTCGTCGAACAGGAAGGCGGTCGGCTGACGCACGATGGCGCGGCCGATGGCGACGCGCTGGCGCTGGCCGCCGGAAAGCTGGCCGGGCCGGCGTTCGAGATAGTTCGTCAGGTTGAGCACGCGCGCCGCGTCTCCCACCTTCTTGTCGATCGTCGCCTTGTCCTCGCCGGCCATCTTCAGCGGGAAGCCGATGTTCTTGGCCACCGTCATGTGAGGATAGAGCGCGTAGGACTGGAACACCATGGCGAGCTTGCGCTTGGCCGGTGCCTCGCCGGTGACGTCGCGGCCGTCGATGTTGATGGAGCCGCCGCTGGTGTCCTCGAGCCCGGCGATCAGCCGCAGCAGCGTTGACTTGCCGCAACCCGACGGGCCGACGAAGACGACGAACTCGCCATTCTCGATCACCAGGTCGAGACCGGGGATGATGGACGTCGCTCCGAAGGATTTGGAGACGTTCTTGAGCGTGATATTTCCCATGATTTCCTCCCCGAGGGGTTATTTCTGCCGATTGCTTCGGGCAATTCCGTTACTTCACCGCACCACCAACTATTTGACCGCACCAAATGTCAGGCCGCGCACCAGCTGCTTCTGGCTGAACCAGCCCATGATCAGGATCGGCGCGATGGCCAGTGTCGAGGCGGCCGAAAGCTTGGCCCAGAACAGGCCTTGCGGGCTGGAGAACGAGCTGATGAAGGCGGTCAGCGGTGCTGCTTCCGTCGTCGTCAGCCGGATCGTCCAGAATGCCTCGTTCCAGGCCAGGATGATGTTGAGCAGCATCGTCGAAGCGATGCCCGGCACCGCCATCGGCGTCAGCACATAGACGATCTCGTTCCACAGCGACGCGCCGTCCATGCGCGCCGCTTCCAGGATCTCGCCCGGTATTTCGCGGAAATAGGTGTAGAGCATCCACACCACGATCGGCAGGTTGATCAGCATCAGCATGATCATCAGGCCGATGCGGCTGTCGAGCAGTCCTGTATCGCGGAAGATCAGGTAGATCGGGAACAGCACCGCGACCGCGGGCATCATCTTGGTGGACAGCATCCACATCAAGATGTCCTTGGTCCGCTTGGTCGGCGAGAAGGCCATCGACCATGCCGCCGGTATGGCGACGAGCAGGGCCAGGATGGTCGAGCCGACCGAGAGCAGCACCGAGTTGAAGAAGAACTTGAAGTAGCCGCTCTGCGCCTGGACCTCGGCATAGCTCTCGAACGTTCCCGACGGGATGATGCTGAAGCCCTGGATGGCTTCCTGCTCCGACTTGAACGAGGTGATGATCGTGTAGAGGATCGGGAAGAAGATCAGCAGGGCGACGATCCAGGCGGCAACTGTCGCAATCGTCTTGTGCTGGGTGGTGACTGAGCGTGCCATCGTAGCCTCCCTTACTTGTCCAGGTTCTTGCCGACGGCGCGCATGGCGAAGAAGGCAACGATGTTGGCGAGAATGACGGCGATCACACCGCCGGCGGATGCCTGGCCGATTTTGAACTCCAGCAACGCCTTCTGGTAGACGAGGAAGGGCAGGTTGGTGGAGGCGTATCCCGGGCCGCCATTGGTGGTGACGAGGATCTCGGCATAGACGGAGAGAAGGAAGATCGTCTGGATCAGGATGACGACCGTGATGGCGCGCGACATGTGCGGCAGCGTCAGATAGATGAAGCGGCTGATGAAGCCGGCGCCGTCCATCTCGGCGGCTTCCTTCTGCTCGCCGTCGAGCGACTGCAGCGCGGTCAAGAGAATGAGCGTGGCGAAAGGCAGCCATTGCCAGGCGACGATGATGATGATCGCCAGCATCGGATGCTGCCCGAACCAGTCGATCGGCTGGGCCCCGAAGAAGCGCGCTATGTCGGCGAACACCCCATATTGCGGGTGCATGATCATGTTCTTCCACACCAATGCGGCCACCGGCGGCATGACGAAGAACGGCGAAATGACCAGGATGCGCACGACGCCCTGGCCCCACATCGGCTGATCGATCAGCAGCGCCAGAAGGATACCGCCGATCACCGTGATCAGGAGCACGCTGACCACCAGGGTGAGCGTGTTGAGGATCGATTGCAGGAAGGCCGGGTTGGAATAGAACAGCGCGTAATTCGAGAAGCCGACAAAGCCGTCGCGGACCGGATTGAGCGGGTTGTATTGCTGGAAAGAGAACCAGATGGTGATGACCAGCGGCACAATCATCCAGACGAACAGCAGCACCACGGATGGCGCCATCATGAAACGGGCAAGCGAACGGGTCTGCTGAGTAGCCATGACGGTCACCCTTCACTGGTCAGACGGAATTTTCAAAAGGCGTTAAAGGCGGCCGCCCGAACTGGGAACTCGGGCGGCCGTTGCCGGTCAAGGAGGCGACCGGCAGTCGGCACCGGGAGGAGCCTTACTTGATGTATCCGCCTTCGGTCATTGCCGCGGTGGCAGCGTCCTGGGCCTGCTTCAGCGCGTCGTCGACGCTCGACTGGCCGGCAAGAGCCGCCGAGAAGAGCTGGCCGACCGTGGTGCCAAGACCCTGGAACTCAGGGATGGCGACGAACTGTACGCCGACATAGGGCACCGGCTTGACGGTCGGATGCGTCGGGTCGGCGGCGTTGATGGAGTCCAGCGTCATCTTGGCGAACGGAGCCGCCTTCTGGTACTCGGCGTTGGCATAGAGCGAGGAGCGCGTGCCCGGAGGAACGTTGGCCCAGCCTTCCTTCGAAGCGACCAGTTCGGCGTAGTGCTTGCTGGTCGCCCAGGAGACGAACTTCTGGGCGGCATCGGCCTTCTGCGTGCCGGCGGGGATCGCCAGCGACCATGCCCACAGCCAATTGCCGCGCTTGCCCAGGCCATTGTCGGGTGCCAGCGCATATCCAACCTTGTCGGCGACCTGCGATGCCTTGGGATCGGATACGAAGGACGCAGCGACGGTGGCGTCGATCCACATGCCGCACTTGCCCTGCTGGAACAGCGCCAGGTTTTCGTTGAAGCCGTTGGAGGACGCACCCTCGGGGCCGTCGGCCTTCATCAGGTCGACATAGAACTGCAGCGTGTTCTTCCATTCCGGCTGATCGAACTGCGGCTTCCAGTTCTCGTCGAACCAGCGGGCGCCGAAGGAGTTCGACATGGCGGTCAGGAAGGCCATGTTCTCGCCCCAGCCGGCCTTGCCGCGCAGGCAGACACCGTTCACGCCATTCGCGCGGTCGGTCATCTTGTCGGCGGCCTGCTTGATGAAGTCCCAGGTCGGCGCGTCGGGCATCTTCAGTCCGGCCTTCTCCATCAGGTCCTTGCGGTACATGACGAAGGAGCTTTCGCCGTAGAAGGGCGCGGCATAGAGCTTGCCGTCGACCGAAAGGCCGCCGGCGATGGCGGGGATGATGTCCTTGGCGTCATAGTCGTCGCCGAGCTTGTCGAGCGGCAGCAGCCAGCTCTGCTTGGCCCAGATCGGAACCTCGTAGGTACCGATGGTCATCACGTCGTACTGGCCGCCCTTGGTGGCGATGTCGGTGGTGACGCGCTCGCGCAGCACGTTTTCTTCGAGCGTGACCCAGTTGAGCTGGATGTCCGGGTTCGCCTTGGTGAAGTCGTCGGTCAGCTTTTGCATGCGGACCATATCGCCATTGTTGACGGTGGCGATGGTGATGGATTCGGCGTGTGCGGCGAACGCAAGCGTGCTGGCCGACAACAAGCCCAGGGTGAGCGTGCGAAGTTTCATCAAATTCCTCCCTTGAACCAAGATGAGCATTTGCCTTGGCTTTGGGCAATTACTCACTTGGCGTGAATTATGTCAAGTCGGATTCGATGCTGCAGCGCAGCACCCGGGCGACACCGCAGGCCGGGACGAGCGGAAATTGCCAGGGCGAGAATCATCCCGGCCGGATACAGTGAGGCAGCAGCGGATAGATCTGCGAAAACCAGGTGCAGCCCGAAAGCTTGCCGGTCAGCCGGCGATCTCGGCCAGCAGCCAGTCGCGGAAGGCACGGATCTTCGGCACGTTGCGGCGCGCTTCGGGGTAGACCAGCCAATAGGCATGGCCGTCGTCGCCAACAAGATCGAAAGGCTGGATCAGGCGCCCGTCGGCAAGTTCCGCCTTGAACAGCGCCCTGGTCAGGACCGCGACGCCATGACCGGCGATCGCCGCATTGGCCTCATAGGCCTGCGCGCCCATGCTGCTGCCGGGCCGCTTGGCAAGATCGTGCGAATGCACGCCGGCAGCCTCGAACCATTGCGTCCACCAGATGTCGCCGGGATCGAGGATCGGCAGCCGCAACAGGTCCGCCGGTTCCCTGACGCCGCCGATGCTTGCCGCGAGCTTCGGGCTCAGCATCGGGGTGAAGTCGGCATCGAGCAGCTTGTAGGCTTCCAGCCCCGGCCATTTGCCGCCGCCCGACCGGATGGCGAGGTCGACATCCTCGCGGGCGAAATCCGTCAGCCGGCTCGACGTTTCGAGCCGCACGGCAAGGGAGGGATGAGCGATCTGGAAAGAGCCCAGATGGTGCGCCAGCCAGTTCGAGGCAAAGGTCAGCACCGTCGTGACGCACAGCAATCCATCGGCGCCGCCACGCGCCGCCGCATAGGCCTGGCCGAGAATGGCAAAGGCCTCGCTGACCGCCGGCGCGAGGCGCTGTCCGGCCTCGGTGAGTGCGATCTGGCGCGGCCGGCGCAGGAACAGCGGTGCGCCGACCCGTTCCTCCAGCACCTTGATCTGATAGCTGACCGCTGCCTGCGTCATGGCGAGTTCGCCGGCGGCCTTGGTGAAGGAAAGATGCCGCGCCACCGCTTCGAACACCCGGATCGCCTGCAGCGGCGGAAGCTGTGAAACCTGCCGAGAGCTCAGGTCCGGCATAAAGCCTCCTTATGGGTCCTTATCGACGTTCGATTGGCAAAGGCCGCCGTCAAGACCGACATTCCCAGTCAACCCGTCATTCGGGTTCAGGATAGCGAAGGTTGACGATCATGACCATGGCGCAGCAGAAATGCACTCCCGCTCCGGATCACCGCTGGTTTTCGTGGCTTACGGATGGATTCGGCTGGTTCGCGGTCAAAAAACGGGCACATCTCGACATCAGGGACCTGTCGCCGCATCTGCAGCGCGATCTCGGTTTTCTCGATGGCAATGACCCTTTCGGGCGGCACAGCTAGCGCGGCTGGTTTTATCGCAAATCAGGTGTGGTTCCGGTCAGA
>NZ_RZOL01000346.1:0-6694 GCF_004022985.1 Mesorhizobium sp. M7A.F.Ca.ET.027.02.1.1
GACGCCCGCGACCGCATCGGCAAGGGGCCATGGGTGAACGCCAAGGGCGTCAAGATCGCCGACGATGTCGCCTCGTTGCACAGCAATGCCAACGGCATCACCAAGCAGACGGCGCTCAACGAGAAAGGCGAAGCGGTCAACGGCCGCGGCGACACGCCCAACCGCCACGACGTGCTGACCGGCTCCAAGCCCGACGGCACCAAGATCGCCGACCAGACCTGCGGCGACTGGACGATGAGCGGGGCGGAAGGCGCCGCGATGACGGGCCATCATGACCGCGCCGGCCTCGACGATTCGGCAGCGGCCAAATCCTGGAATTCTTCGCACGCCTCGCGCGGCGGCTGCAGCCAGGAGGCGCTCAAGGGCACCGGGGGCGATGGCTTGTTCTATTGTTTTGCCACCAACTGAGCCGATTGCGCTTCGAAATCGGGCTGCGAAACCCCCGTCACATCACGCGGCTGTGATGTGACGGCGGGAAGCCGTGCGGCGGTCAGGCTTTCGTCATTTCCTTGGAGTTGGTAGGGTCACAGCGACTCCCACAACAAGCGCCCAACTGGCAGAACAAGGAAATCCCCATGGCTACGACCGCAGCAGCGTTGGTCTGGTATCTGGTAATCGCCGGCCCGCAAGGCGGCATGGTCGTGCTGCCCAGCACCTTCGACAAACGCGAACAGTGCACCGCCGCCATCACCGAATATCAGAAGCAGCCGACACCGGCCGGCTGGTCGGTGCAATGCGTGCCGAGCGCCTCGCCCTTCACTGACGAGGGCGACGCCGAAGAACCGTCGGCGCAGTAAGCATCAGCGGCGTGCGCTCACCGTCAGCTCCGGCTTCTGGCTGATGGTCTGGAACACCACGCAATAACGCTCGGTCAGCTTCAGCAGCGAGTCTACCCGCTCCTGCGGCTCAGCGGTGTCGAGGTTGAAATTGAGCCGGATGGCGCGAAAGCCGACCGGTGCATCCTTGGCGACACCGAGCGTGCCGCGAAAATCGAGATCGCCTTCGGCCTCCACCGTGGCGGCGCCGAGCTTGAACTCGAGCGCCGTCGCCACCGCCTTGAGCGTCACCCCGGCGCAGGCGACCAACGCCTCCAGCAGCATGTCGCCCGAGCAGAGTTCAAGCCCTGAGCCGCCTGTTGCCGGATGCAAGCCGGCGATGGCGAGCGCCCTGCCCGTCTCCACCTTGCAGGCAACCGACTGGTCATCGATCGAGCCCTTGGCGCGAAGCGTGATCAGAGCCTGCGAAGCATCGTCACGGTAGGCCTGCTTCAGCGGCGCCTGCATGGCCTTCAGTTCGGTCGCATCCATCCGCTTTTCCCCTTTCGTCGACTGCTTGCGTCACCGGCATACGCCGTCCGGTCGAGATTTGCGCCGATCACCGTGGCAAGGCAATGCCGTTCCGCAACAGGAGACAGCGGTCAACACCGATATCCCAAATGGGACATTGACGGACAAGGTCCCAAAAACGTCTGATCCGGGCAAGTCATCACTCCATTTCCCGGCGGTCCCAAGATGCCCCGTACCCTCTCGACAAGGCCGAAACAGGATGGGTTTCGCGCGCCCGGCGAATTCGAACCAAAGTCAGGCTGCTGGCTGATCTGGCCGGAGCGGCCGGACACCTGGCGCCTCGGCGCCAAGCCCGCGCAAAAGCTGTTCGTGGATGTCGCCGCGGCGATCGCGCAAAGCGAGCCAGTGACGGTGGCGGCCTCCGCTCGCCAGTGGCAGAATGCCCGAGCGCGATTGCCCGGCCATGTGCGTGTCGTGGCGATGTCCACCAACGATTCTTGGCTGCGCGACAGCGGTCCCAATTTCGTCGTCAACGATCAAGGCGGCGTGCGTGGCGTCGATTGGATCTTCAACGCCTATGGCGGTTTTGACGGCGGCCTCTACGCGCCATGGGACCTCGATGATCTGGCAGCGCAAAAAGTGCTCGAAATCGAGAACATGGATCGCTACCGCGCACCGCTGATCGCCGAGGGCGGCGGGTTGCAATGCGACGGCCAGGGCACCCTCATCACGACGGAGCAATGCCTGCTCAACCGAAATCGCAACGCTCATCTCGGCAAGGCCGAGGTGGAACGCCAGCTTGGTGACTATCTCGGCGTCGACACCGTCATCTGGCTGCCGCGTGGCCTTGCCTTCGACGAAACCGACGGCCATGTCGATGACATCTGCTGCTTCGTGCGTCCCGGCGTGGTCGTGCTGAGCTGGACCGACAATCGGGAGGACCCGCAATACGAGATTGTGCGAGAAGCCGAAGAGGTGCTGCGTTCGGCCCGTGATGCGCGTGGCCGCGCACTGGAGATCCACCGGCTGCCGCATCCCCTGCCGATCGAGATGACGCCGGAAGAAAGCGAGAGCGTGGACCGGCTGGATTCGACCTGGGCGCGACCGGCCGGAAACCGGATCGCGGCGAGCTACATCAACTACTATCCGGGCAACAGCGTCGTGGTGGTACCGCAGTTCGGCTGCGATCTCGATGTGAAGGCCAAGCAGACGCTGGCCGAGCTGTTTCCCGACCACAAGATAGTCGGCATCGAAAACTCACGCGAGATCCTGCTGGGTGGCGGCAATGTCGCCTGCATCACCTTGCCGGTCTATGCCCCGCAGCGACGCTGAGGGACGACGCATGCCGAAAACAGATAGCGAAAACGGAGGACATTTATGCGCGCTCTGATCTTCTCAACCCTGCTTGCCTGCGGCGTCTGCGCAAATGCGGCTTCGGCTGACGAGGAAAAGATCGTCAACGTCTACAACTGGTCCGACTACATCGCGCCGGACACCGCCGAGAAATTCGAGAAGGAAACGGGCATCAAGGTTCGCTACGATGTCTATGACGGCAACGAAGTACTTGAAACCAAGCTGCTCACCGGCGGCTCGGGATATGACGTGGTCTACCCCTCAGCCTATCCGTTCCTGAAGAACCAGGTGAAGGCGGGGGCGTTCCTGGAACTCGACAAATCGAAGCTTGCCAACCATTCGAAGATCGATCCGCAGGCCCTGGCGCTGATCGCAGGCGCCGACCCGCAGAACCTTCATGCCGTGCCCTATATGGCTGTCACCGACGGCATTGGCTACAACGTCGCCGCGGTGAAGCAGAGGCTGCCGGACGCGCCGACGGATTCCTTCGCCATGGTCTTCGACGTGGACGTGGTCAAGAAGCTCTCCGATTGCGGCGTGGCCATGATCGATGCGCCGGCTGAAGTCATCCCGATGGCGATGAACTATCTTCACATCGACCCCAAATCGACCAGTCCCGACGACCTCGCCAAGGTCGAGGACCTGATGGGCAAGGTGCGGCCCTACATCCGCTATTTCCATTCGTCGAAATACATCAACGACCTCGCCAACGGCGACATCTGCGTGGTGTTGGGCTGGTCGGGCGACATACTTCAGGCAAGGACCCGTGCGGCGGAATCCGTGAAGAAGCTGGAGATCGCCTATTCCATCCCCAGAGAAGGCACGCTCATCAACTTCGATACGATGGTGGTGCCGAAAGATGCGCCGCATCCCGACAACGCCCAGGCCTGGATCAACTTCAATCTGCGGCCCGATATCGCCGCGGCCAATTCCAGCTATGTCTCCTATGCCAATGCGATACCGGAATCCCTGCCGCTGATGGACAAGGCGATAGCCAGCGATCCCGGCGTCTTTCCGCCTGATGCCGTGAAGGCCAAGCTGTTCGTGGTCGACAACAACGACCCAAAGCTGCTGCGATCACAAAACCGCATGTGGACGCGCATCGTGACGGGGCAATAGCGCCGGCGGAAGCCGTCAGGCTCAAGCGGCTTCGCGGAAGGCCGCCAGCAGCTCGACCTGGGAGTGCACGCCGAGCTTGCGGTAGATCTGCTTGATGTGGTTGCGGACGGTGCCGGGCGAGACGGCGAGGCTTCGCGAAATGGTCTTGGCGTTGCCACCCTCGACCAGATGCCGCGCAACCTCGGCCTCGCGCCTGCTCAGCCCCGAGCGTCCGTCACCGATTGCGGCGCCCTTGTCCCGGGAGCGGCACAGATGAAGCAATCTTTGCAGAATGAGCCTCGTCGCGCTGCTTGCCGCGCAAGCCATCTCCAGATCCTGATCGCCAAAGGCCGGTGCCCCGTTTCGCCGCAGGAAGGTGACATAGCCAGCGGTCAGCCCGTCGAGATTGAACACGCCGGTGATCTCGTCGAAACTGTCGGAAGGGCCGAAGAATTCGCGATAGTAGGGGGTACGCTGGAAGTCGCCATTGCGGAGTGCCGACAGCGGCAACAGGAAATCCTGTCTTGTGCTGGCGAACCTCTGGAAGAAGGGATCCTGGCGATACAGTCGTGCATCGTAGTCGCGGTTCCAGCGATCGGGGCCGGCATCGTCGATGGTCAGGGATGTGATGTCTCGACGGTAGAAGCCGACATAGGCGCGGTCGGAGCCAAGCAGCCCGCTCGCCGCCGCTGTGAAGCGAGCGGACAATTCTTCGGGCGTTGCAGCCATGGCCGCGGCGGCGACACCACCGCTCCAGTGTCCAAACCGATCGAGAGAGATGTTCGACTGCATTCCGGCTCACATTAGCGCAAGCCGTTGCAGGTTCAAGACAGCCATTTCCTTTGACTTCGATCCTCTCGGCCATACCTATGCGGGAGTCGTTGTCGCGGAGCCATCATGCTGGTCAAGCTGAAACTGATCTTCCTCATCCTGCCGATGCTTGCCGTCCTGGCGCAGCCCGTCCTGGCTGAAACGGCGGAGCGGCCGGCACCTGCGGGCGGTGTGCTGTCCCTGCTGCCGCCGCCGCAGACCACCAACCATTCGATCACACTGGCCGGGCGCAAGCTGGATTACCAGGCAAAGGCAGCGACCCTGTCGCTGCTGTCGGGCAACGGCGACGTCACGGCGGAGATCTTCTATGTCGCCTACACGCTGGAGCCGCCGGCGAGCGTGGCCAAAGACCCGCAGCGGCCGATCACCTTCGTGTTCAATGGCGGCCCTGGAGCAGCGTCCGCCTATCTGCATCTCGGCGCACTCGGTCCACGGATAATCGCGACGGGAGCCGATGGCGAACTCCTGCCCTCACCGCAAAGACTGATCGACAATCCGGACAGCTGGCTCGACATGACGGATCTCGTCTTCGTCGATCCGGTGGGGACCGGCTACAGCCGCGAGGCACCGGGGCAGGACACGCGCGATTTCTGGGGCGTCAACCAGGATGCCAGCTCGATTGGCGCCTTCATCCGGCTCTATCTCGCGCAGAACGGCCGCACCGGGTCGCCGCTGTTCCTCGCCGGCGAAAGCTATGGCGGGTTCCGCGCGGCGCTGCTCGCCAGGACATTGCAGGAAGATATCGGCATCAGTCCGAGCGGCATCGTGCTGATCTCGCCGGCGCTGGAGTTCACGCTGGTGCAGCCCGACGAATTCGAGCCGCTGCATTGGGCGCTCGAACTGCCTTCCCTGGCGGCGGTGCGGCTACGCACCGAAGGCGTCAGCGGCGATGCATTGCGGGAGAAGCTGGCCGAAGTCGAACACTATGCGATGGGCGATTACCTCACGGCAATCACCAGCGGACTGGAGCAAGGCAGGCGGCTGGCGAGCCAGCGCGTCGCTGAGATCACCGGCCTGCCACTCGATTTGGTGCAGCGGAACTCCGCTCGCATCCCCACCGGCCTGTTCGCAAGGGAATTCGCTCGCGCCAGCAGCAAGGTGCTCAGCCCTTATGACGCCACGATCGGCACAGCCGACATCGCGCCTGAGAGCGCCCGCACCGCCGGCCCGGATCCGGTGCTCGACCGCAGCGTGCCGGCGCTGACGTCGGCGTTCGTCGGCTATATCCGCGAAGAGCTGAACTTCCGCACCGATGTCAGCTATCGGCTGCTCAATGGCGAAATCAGCCACAAATGGGATTACGGGACCAGCGCCTCGCGGCAAGGCTATGCCGGAGTGATGGACGATCTGCAGCGCGCACGCTCACTGAACCCTTCGCTTGGTGTCGTGATCGTCAACGGCTACACCGACCTGGTCACGCCTTACCTCGCCTCGCGCTACCTGGTGAACCAGATCCCATCGCTCGCCGATGCCAAGCCTATCCGTCTCGATGTCGTCGAGGGCGGGCACATGATGTATTTCAGGCCCGACGGCCGACGCGCGCTGAAAGAAGCCGCTTCGGAGCTTTACCAGGCGACGCAGTAGGCTTGGCGACAGTGCAGCTCGGCATGGCCCCCTGCCCCAACATAACCACCGGGCTGGCGTAGCGCCGCAGCGATTTTCGCCCTTATAGCTTGGTGCCGAGGGAACTGAATTCACAGCTCCTCGTGTCGCTCCTCACAGCATTCTGCCGCTCCGGAAATTTGGTCCCACGCGCCTTATGGCCGATATCGCCATTCTCGAAACACGCGAGCGGATGCTTGCAGGCATCCTGCTGACCGGTGCGGCCTATTTGCTGTTTTCGACACAGGATGCCTCGATCAAGCTGTTGGTCGTCGGCATGAGCGTCTGGCAGATCATGTTCTTCCGCAGCATTGCCATTCTGGGCGCGTGCGCGGCGATCGGCGGACGACAGTTGTTTGCCGACACGATGCGCTCGCCGATCGTGCGGCCGATGCTGGTGCGCAGTGCCTTCACGCTTGCTGCGTGGCTGTGTTACTACAACGCCGCGCACGCGCCCAGAATGGCAATGCTGCGGAAGAACATGATCTGCCAGACGCTCATGCCGACGACCAACAGCTTGATCG
>NZ_RZOL01000347.1:0-6689 GCF_004022985.1 Mesorhizobium sp. M7A.F.Ca.ET.027.02.1.1
GACTGCAGGCAATCGCTGCGACCTGTTCGGCGCTGCTGGTCGAGTGCCTCAGCCAGCGTCCGGTTCGCTTTGCCGAGACCGTGCCGGAAACGCCGGCCGCGATTGCCGGCCGGGCGCTCGACATAAGCTGCCTGGCGCCGCTCGCTTTGGCCTGCGGCCTGGCGACCACCGGCAGCGACGGTGCGCCGGAGCCGGATATGCTGGAGATCGCGATCCTGGCGGCGGATATTCGCCACGACCGCATCGTTCAGGCCTGCGCCAAGGCAAACCCGATCGCTGAACTGACACCGGTGTTCGCCACCTTGCTTGCCCATCTGCCGTAATTAGCCGGTCTGGGCTAGCCTTCAGCGGCCATGGCCATGATCGCTTTCTTGGCGCGCTGGATGGAAGCCGGGCTCATCGAGAGTTCGGTCAGTCCCATCTTCACGAAGGTCGCAATGAGATCGGGACGGCCGGCCGCCTCACCGCACATGCCGACCATGATACCGGCGGCGACGCCGGCTTTTGCCGTTATTTCGATCGCCGACATGACGGCTGGATTGGTGACATCGTTGAGCCTGGCGACGGTCGGATTGAGCCGGTCGGCGGCCATGATGTACTGGGTCAGATCGTTGGTGCCGATCGAGAAGAAAGCAACCTCCTTGGCCAACGTCGGGGCGATCAGCACGGCGGCCGGGGTTTCGATCATGACGCCGAGATCGAATGACGCGTGCGGCACGCCTTCGGCCTTCAGCTCGGCCGTGCATTCGTCAACCAGCACGCGCGTCTGCCTGACCTCTGAGATGTCGGACACCATCGGCAGCATCACCTTGATGTTGCCGTGCACGGCGGCGCGCAGCAGCGCCCGCAGTTGGCGCTTGAAGATGTCGGGCCGGTCGAGACACATGCGGATGCCGCGCCAGCCGAGGAAGGGGTTTTCCTCGTCGGGAAATTCGATGCCGGCAATCGGCTTGTCACCGCCGATGTCGAGCGTGCGCACAATGACCGGATAAGGCGCAAAAGCCTTGGCCAGCGCCGCATAGGTCTCGGCCTGCATGTCTTCCGAGGGCAGATGCATATGGCGCATGAACAAAAGCTCGGTGCGGAACAGGCCGATGCCCATGGCACCAGCCTCTTGCGCCGCTTCGATTTCCTCAAGTGAGCCGATATTGGCCGCGACCTCGATGATCCTGCCGTCGGCAAGCTTCGGCGTCACCGTCTTGAAGATGGTCAGTCCGGCGCGCTCCTTTGCCGCCGCTTCGACGCGGCCGGCGAAATCGGCGCGGGTCGCCTCGTCGGGGTCGATGATCACATGGCCGGCATTGCCATCGAGCGCGACCTCTCGCGCGGTGCGCAAGGCATTGACTTGGCCGCCGAGGCCGAGCACTGCCGGAATGCCGTGCGAGCGCGCGATGATGGCGATGTGCGAGGTGGCGCCGCCATGGCCGCACACCACGCCGCCGATACGCTTCAGCGGCGCGCGTGCCAGATCCCAGGCACCGATGTCGTCGGCGATCAGGATAGCGCCTTCGGGGATGTTTTCGAGGCTGATATCGTCCTGCCCCAGCAACACGAGGCAGATCTGCCGCCCGACCGCATGAACGTCGTCCGCCCGCGCGTTGAGATAGTGATCGTCGACCGCGCTGAATTCGGCGGCAATGTTGGATGCGGCGGTGATGACGGCGGAGACCGCGTCATTGCCGCCCTTGATCAGGCCCTCGGCCTCGCCGGTCAGGCTGTCGTCGGCGGCGATATCGCGCAGCGCTGCGACGATGCCGCGGTCTCCAGCCGACAGGCTATCCTGCGCCAACGCATGATCCATGCGGGCCTGGACCGCGCCGACGGCCGTGCGGAACCTGTCGATCTCGCCTTGTATCTCCTCGGCCTGCAACATGCGGCCCTGGCCAGCGATATCGGCTGGGAAATGCGCAAAGGCCGGGCCGATGGCGAAACCTTCGCTGGCGGCCACGCCGCGCAGGCGGTTTGCCCCGTCAAGTGCCGCCGGCACGGATCCGCGCGCGGGTGCCGCTTCCGCTTCCTGCCCGGCATCGTTCGCCGGGCTCTGCGCTTCCGCTTCATCGTCGAGGCCGGCCCGCGGATTCTCAAGATAGCCGATC
Organism: Mesorhizobium sp. M7A.F.Ca.ET.027.02.1.1; assembly: GCF_004022985.1. NCBI lineage: Bacteria > Pseudomonadati > Pseudomonadota > Alphaproteobacteria > Hyphomicrobiales > Phyllobacteriaceae > Mesorhizobium > Mesorhizobium sp. M7A.F.Ca.ET.027.02.1.1. Next base: position 2,097 of record NZ_RZOL01000347.1, read on the forward strand.
AGCGCCTCGAGCGCCTCGATGGCATCGGCGCCATTCGCCCGCACCGTGACTTCTTGGTTCTCCTTGACCGCCAGCAGCATCAGCTTGACCGAACTCTTGGCACTGACCGCCTTGCCGTCCTTGACCAGTTCGACGTCGGATTCGAAACCCTTGGCGAGCTTCACGAACCGCGTCGCGGGACGGGCGTGCAAACCTTCATGCACTCTGACGATGGTCGAGCGTTCCATGGCAAATACTCTGGTTTTGGGCGCCGCTCCCAACATAGGCCGCGGCGCGAATGCCGTCAGGCGGCGATGGTGATGATCGCGCCGGTCTTCAGGGCGGCCACGAGCGCTAGCGGATCGACTTGCGACGCACAGATCTCGCCCGGCCTCTCGGCCTCGGTAGCGCCGTTGAACGAGATGACGACATGGCCCATTTCCAGCACCTTGCTCCACGCGCTGGAGCCGACCGCTGTAATAACAGCGGCAACCGGGCCGAGGGTGATCGAAGCGCCCTTGGCGGGCGCTCCGTCACTTGGTCCCTGCTCCGCCTTGTGGAGCACCGAAACCTCGGCAAGCTCCGGCGGCGAGCCATCCGCAAACAGGATGACCACGCCCCCTTCGGCAAGGTCCGCCACTTCTGGGCCGATGGCAGTGACCCGTGTTCTCAGCAGAACCGTCATATGGCGAACCTCATTTTCTCAACTTTCCCTAGAGCGGTGAACCGCTCTATCTCTTTGTTTTGACGCAATTTCCACGGGAAAGCATTGTGCGCTTTTCCCGGAATTGCCTTAGAACACGATCAGGCTGACGACCCAGGCGATCAGCACCGAAACCGGCCCCATGATCTGGCGGCTGATGAGCACCGCCGGAACGCCGATTTCGATCGTCTTCGGCTTGGCCTCACCGAGCGCCAGGCCGACAGGGACGAAGTCGCAGCCCACCTGGGTATTGTAGGCAAACAGCGCCGGCAGTGCCATCGCCGGCGAGATCGTGCCGTTGGCGATCTGCGGGCCGATGATGGCAACGCCGATGACCTGCGCGATGACAGCGCCTGGCCCGAGGATGGGCGACAGGAACGGCAGGCCGCAGATCGCCGAGATGATCAGCAGGCCGACGATGTTGTTGGCCAGCGGACCCATCGGCTGCGCCAGCACATCACCGATGCCGGTATACAGGATCAGACCGATGAGCATGGTCACGAACGCCATGAACGGCAGCACGTTGCGAATGACCTGATCGATGGTGCGACGGCCGGCATTGAAGAAGATGCCGACGATACGTCCCATGACGCGGCCGATCGTGCTGATGAGGCCGATCAGCCCACCTTCGCTCGGCAGCGGCTGTGGTGCCGCGGCCGCATTGTTGCTTGAACTCATCGCTGCTGCTCCCCCTGCAGTCGTGATCGTTTCGGATCCGTCCGCCATTGTGATGTTGGCCGGCTTCACGCCCGAAACGTAGATGTCCTCGGTGATGAACTGGGCCAGCGGCCCGGATTGACCGACCGGCGTCAGATTGACGGTCGGGATGCGCTTGCGCGGATAGACGCCGCATCGTGCGGTGCCGCCGCAGTCGACGACGACCACCGCCATCTCGCTTTCGATCGGTGGCGCCCTGAAGCCGTCGACGGCCTCGCCACCGGTCATGTCGGCGATAAGCTGCGCCACCGGGTGAATGCCACCACCGGTGACGGAAACGATCTTGCTGCGCTGTTCGGTCGGCTCGATCACGAGCGGGCCACCCCAGCCGGTTTTGCCCTGGGTGATCCTTACGGCTTTGTATGTCTTGGCCATGATGTCCTCCCTGCCCTTACAGCTCGACGCCCTGGCGGCGTGCCATGATGGCGGTGATGCGTTCGGTCAGCATGCCCTTGAGCAGGATGACGACGAGGCCGACGATGGCGTACCAGATCGCCACCTTGACGTGGTAGCCGGCGACGACGACGCCCTTCTTTTCCAGCTCCAGCAGCGCGACGAGAATGCCGCCCCAGACGAAATACTCGCCGGGATTGATGTGCGGGAACAGGCCGAGCGGCGGGTGCACATAGGATACTGCCGCGTCATAGAAGGCCGGCTTGTGCTTTTCTTCCAGGAACGATCCGAACGTATAGGCCATCGGATTGGTGAGGAAGAACACCGCCAGCAGCGGCAACAGCGTGTAGCGCGTCAGCGCGATCCGGCCGGCGCCGCGCGCCAGACCATGCACGCGCTCTTCACCGACCAGTTCGGTGACGGCGTAGAAGGCCGTCATCAGCACCACCAGCGTCGGAATGATGCCGGTGACGAAGCCGGCGAAGACCTCGCCGCCCTTCTGGAAGATGCCGATGAAGTACTTGCCGATGGCGGTCAGCCAGCCGAGCTGCTCTTCCTGCTGGACGTCCTTCAGCTTTTCCTTGAACTGATCGACGGTGATCGGTCCGCTGTCCGCTTGTGCGAGGACAACGAGATGGTCGGAGGCATGCTCGACGGCGAGCTTGCCATGCAATGCGGCATCCGAGACCATGGCACCTGCGACATGCAGATTGTGCACGGCCATGTCGGCATGCTGCGCCAACAACGAAAATACAGACATTTCTCCTCCTTATGCCACCCGCCGGTTGATCCCAGTCGGTGCGCGGCGTCCTCTATCCCTTTGATTTAGAGCCCGAAATTCTCCGGCCCTAAGCCCTTGCTATGTTCAAGCCGGACAGGCCCGGCTTCTTCCCCGGCTCCGACCGTGTCTTGTCGATCTGTTCGATCGCCCGTTTCACGGCCTCGGCCACACCGGGTTCCCCCTCCCCCATGATTGCAGGGTTGGACCGGAGTCTATCGAGGGGAACACCCTCGAATTCTTCATGTCTCTTGAACTTGGTGAAGACGGAACGGCCGCTCATCACCATCAGGCGGCGCACGATCAGATCGGGCGTCACCACGACGAGCGCGATGGTGCCCTTGGCCAACCGGCCGCGAAAATTGCCGGCTCCGACGAAGCCCTCCTTGTACTGGTCGGTGACGCCCCTGAAGACATCCGAATAGTGCCGCATCTGCAGCCAGACGCCGAGCGACTGCAGCGCCCACACAATAACCAGCAGAAGCAGTCCCCACTGCCAAATCGCCATTCGGTTCTCCTCCCGAAGCCTCAGTTGAACCGCACCTTGGACCGGCGCGTGACAACAGCAAAGTGAGAACATTTGTTTCCGAGAATGTCAATATGTATGATATTGGCCTCGGCTGCGGTCATCCACAAGGGCGCTGACCGATTTCGGCCGTGCCACCGTTGTGCTAGGCTGACCGGGAAACAGGATACGAGGAATATGGATCTGCCCTTCAGGGACGAACTGGCCTTGATGCCCGATCTTCGCCATCGGCTGCGGCAGCTGCGCTGGTTCCGCGCCACTTTTCGCGGCAGCGCGAAGGTGGTCTCGGACACGTTCGGCGTGCGCTTCGAGATCGACGAGGCAAAGCTCACCAGGGCCTTTCTCGACTGGGTCGAGATCATGGAGCCGCAGAAGCGCTTCGCCGCGATCGACCGCGCCGACTTCATCGTCTTTGCCGCCGGCCTCGTGCTGCGCGAGTTGATAAAACAGGCGCCGGCCAGGGAAATCTCCAGCCTCACGCAGCTGATCGAGACGGAAACGAACGCCGGCACGCTGGAAATCGTCCGCTTCTGGCCGGAGGGTTTCCTCTACACCAACTACTGCGTCTCGGTGATTTCGGCGATCCACGAGCAGGAATTCGGCACCGCACCCGGCATCGACAAATGCGCCGACGATTTGCGCACATGGTGGTCCTATCGCGAGAATGTGACCGAGATGCCGGCCTATGCGGTGGCTTTCCTCGACCGCTTTCTCGGCGCCGAACCGAACTGGATCACCCCGGATCGCGCACAGTCCCGGCAAGCCATGCAACGGGCGCTCGGGTCTTCCCGTGCGAGCGATGCGTTGCGCCAGCTTTGAGCCCGCTCTTCGCGCCCCAAAAACGCACGCGCTATTGAACATTTGACTTTTTGCCGATAGCGATGTGCGAAAATTGACTTGAGAGGGAAACTGTGGCGCGACCAAGGTCTATTATTTTCGATTGCGACGGCGTTCTTGTCGACAGCGAGCCGCTGGCCGCCCGCGCCTATGAGCGCGTCTACGAAAAGCACGGCATGCCCGGTGTCAACACCAGCATCATCGCCCAATGCATCGGCATGAAGCAGTCCGATATCATCGCCAGGATCAGGGAATTGACCGGGCACCAGTTTCCGGCGGCGGCGGACGGCGACATCTGGGCCGAGACCAAGGTGCTGTTCTCGCAGGAATTGAAGCCGATACCGGGAATCGCTGCGTTCCTCGAGACGCTTGCGGGCGGTCGCTGCGTTGCCTCGTCCTCCTCCGTCGAGCGTATAAACCACAGCCTTGCCGTGACCGGGCTGGCGCGTTTCTTCGGCGATGCGATCTACAGCTCCTCGATGGTCAAGAACGGCAAGCCCGCGCCGGACATCTTCCTCTTCGCGGCGGACAAGATCGGCGCCAATCCCGTTGACTGCATCGTCATCGAGGACTCGCCCTTCGGCATCCAGGGCGCTGTCGCCGCCGGCATGACGGCGATCGGCTACACCGGCGGCGGCCATACCTATGCCGAGCACGCCG
>NZ_RZOL01000348.1:0-6655 GCF_004022985.1 Mesorhizobium sp. M7A.F.Ca.ET.027.02.1.1
GAAAGTGTCCGTTGCCCAGGCGCAGGCACAGGCGACGCTTGCCCAGCTTGGCGGCGACGCCAGCCAGCCGGTGGAGAAGAATCCGTTCTACCTCCAGGCGCAGTCGGCGGTGGACGACGCCCAGCGCAATCTTGCCGATTCCATCGTCAAGGCGCCGTTCGACGGCATAGTCACCAATGTCGACGCGCTTCAGGTCGGCAAGTACCTGCCGGCTTCGCAGCCGGCCTTCAGCCTGATTTCGGCGACCGATCTGTGGATCGCGGCGGAGCCGAAGGAAACCGAACTGACTTATGTGCGGCCGGGACAGACGGCGACGATCAGCGTCGACAGCTATCCCGGCACCGTCTGGCACGGCACGGTCGCCTCGATCAGCCCGGCGTCGTCGTCGAGCTTCTCCTTGCTTCCGGCGCAGAACACCACCGGCAACTGGGTCAAGGTCGTGCAACGCATTCCGATGCGCGTGACGGTCGACGATCTCCAGGGCAAGCCGCCGTTGCGTGGCGGGATGAGCGTCGTGGTCGGCATCGACACCGGTCATGCGCGCGGCTTGCCGGACTTCGTGACGGACCTCCTCGGCCGGTTCGGACAAAAGTCATGAGCAGCGCGTCCGCGACAGGTGGCGTGGTCGCCAACCGCGGCGCCATCACCGCCTGCGTGATCCTGGCCGTGATCATGCAGGCGCTGGACACGACCATCGCCAATGTGGCGCTGCCCTATATCCAGGGCAGCGTTTCGGCGAGCGCCGACCAGATAAACTGGGTGCTGACGTCCTATATCGTCGCGGCGGCCGTCATGACTCCGCCTTCGGGCTATCTTGCCAATCGTTTCGGCCGCAAGCGCATCCTTTTGATATCCATCACCGGCTTCGTCGTCGCGTCGGTGCTGTGCGGCTTCGCGCAGTCGCTGCCGCAGATCGTCGGCTTCCGCCTGCTGCAAGGTCTGTTCGGCGCGGCCCTGGTGCCGCTGGCGCAGAGCATCCTGCTCGACATCTACAGCGTCGAGGAGCGCGGCTCGGCGATGGCGTTGTTCGGCGTTTCGGTGATGGTCGGGCCGGTGCTCGGGCCGGTCATCGGCGGCTGGCTCACCGAAAACGTCAGCTGGCGTTGGGTGTTCTACATCAATGTCCCGATCGGGGCCCTGGCTTTCGCCGGCGTCTCGATGTTCGTCCAGGAAACCAAGACGGACCTCAAGGCCAGGCTGGACTGGCTGGGCTTCGGCATGCTCAGCGTCACCATCGCATCGCTGCAGATGTTCCTCGATCGCGGCGAGCAGCTCAACTGGTTCTCGTCGTCCGAGATCATCGTCGAGGCGCTGATCTGCGCGTCGGCCTTCTACATCTTCCTCGTCCACACCTTCACCGCCAAAAACACCTTCGTGAACCCGCGGCTGTTCCTCGACAGGAATTTCGCCGTCGGCATGATCTTCATCTTCATCATCGGCATCACCTATCTGGCCTCGCTGGCCCTGATGACGCCGTATCTGCAGACGCTGATGGGCTATCCGGTGGTGACGGCCGGCATCGTCATGGGGCCGCGCGGTCTCGGCACCATGGCTTGCATGTTCCTGGTCGGCAGGCTGATCGGCAAGGTGGACACGCGCTGGCTGCTGTTGACCGGCCTGCTGGTCACCGCCTGGGCGATGTACGACATGACCGGCTGGACCCCTGATGTATCGCAATGGACGATCATCAGCACCGGCTTCATCCAGGGCGCGGGACTGGGCTTCCTGTTCGTGCCGCTGACCACCATCACCTTCGCCACGCTGGCGCCGGAGCGGCGCGCGGAAGGCACAGGCCTTTACAATCTGTCGCGGAACATCGGCTCCAGCGTCGGCATATCCGTCGTCACCGCGCTGTTGACGGAGAACGTGCAGATCAACCACGCCAACATCGCCACCTATGTGACGCCCTACAACCAGGCTTTCAGCAATCCGGCCATCTTCCAGGCGATGGATCCCTACAGCGCCGCGGGCCGCGCCGCGCTCGACGGCGTGGTGACGCTGCAGGCGACAATCATCAGTTATATGAACGACTTCAAGCTGATGATGATCCTGTCGCTTGCCGCCATTCCGCTGGTTCTGTTGCTGCGCAAGCCGGCCACTCCGGCCAAGATCGACCACAGCGCCGTGATGGAGTGATGTTTTGGTCGAGGGCCTTTTGTTGAAGCAAGTTTCGAATGCGTCACTGTCGACAAAACGGAAATACAACGTATGGCGACGTCGTCGGCTGTCCCGTTGCACGTGATGCTAGGTTGCCCAAGTATCCAGCTGATTGAGGACGGCAATCGCCGGATACGATTTCCTGCCGGGATAACTTTGGCGGTAGTAGGCATTCCAATAGCTTGTCGCCTTAGCGCGTATTGCACGCATTACCTGCCGGTTCTGCCGGACGAAACTGGCGTAAGCTGTCTGATCGAAATACGGCATCGCCAAATGGATATCGTCGAGAATTTCGACGACGTACTCGCCTAAGAGAAGAACGATGAATGGAATCGTCCAAGGCTCGTTCAGCGGAAGGATAATTTTGGCTGATTTTTGCCTCAGATAACCGTCTGTCGAACGTGTCAGCAAGCACTGCGACCCCGGCGAAAAGCTAGCGAAATCGACAGCTACGGTCGGCAGAAAATGCAACCGATAGGGAATGTAGATGCTGATCCCATCAGATGTGAGATGCCTCGAGGTTGTTCGGTAAGTGTCGTCGACGATGGGAGTCAATTCCTCAGCAGCTATATCGCCAAGCGCTCCAACTCCGAAAGCTGACTTTGCGGCATTTGGGAAAGGCTTGCGTTGGGTAAACCAATCCACGTCGTGTTCCTAACAAGGCTACGAAATCGATATGCAGTCAGTATGTCACATCTGCGGGCGCTAGGTGAGCGTTGTCTCTCTACCCCTCAACCGCGTTGGCAGTCGCATCGCGACGCCACATTCCGGTGCGCGGCGGTCCGTGCCAGCTTACGGCTAGCCGGCATCTCGGCTACCCGCTCCGTTCAGGTATTTGTTCTCTACGGTCTTCGGTCCATGAACCAAAAGAAACCGGGGTCCTGTGAGGGACAGGACCCCGGCCGATGCCGATACGACTTCCCAAGAAACATGGCACCTCGTCATGAGGTGGGGATGGCAGGCCCGAGAAAGCCCCGACGGACCTGCCTTGATCCCCTTTGCCGAAAGCCGTTACTTCGGCAACAGCACCTTGTTGACGACATGGATGACGCCGTTCGACTGGTTGACGTCGGCGATCGTCACTCGCGCCTCGCCGCCTGACTCATCCATGATGTAGAGCTTGCCCTTCTTGACTTCAGCGGTCAGCGTGTCACCGGAGACGGTTTTCATCTCGTACTTGCCGCCCATCGCTTTGGCCTTCTTCATCATTTCGGCGCCCGAAATCTTGCCTGCCACGACATGCGCGGTCAGCACCTTGGTGAGCTTGCCCTTGTTCTCCGGCTTCAGCAGCGTGTCGACGGTGCCCTTGGGCAGTTTCGCAAACGCCGCGTTAGTCGGGGCGAAGACTGTGAACGGGCCAGCGCCCTGCAGCGTGTCGACCAGGCCGGCGGCCTTGACCGCGGCGACCAGCGTCGTGTGGTCCTTCGAATTGACGGCGTTCTCGACGATGTTCTTGGTGGTGTACATCGGCGCGCCGCCGACATTCGGGTTTTTGGCATAGGCGGGCGCGGCAATCGCCACGCCGGCGACGAACGCGGAAAGGGCGATGGTCCTGAATGACGGCAAACGCATGTGGTCTTCCTCCGGGTGAGGGCTGATCGGAATTGATAGCCTTTGGAAACGCACAGGCAGTCACGCCGCCGACGGGGCGCAAGTTTCGCCGATCACGGGAACGTGATGCCGGAGCTGCTTAAACGAAAAGCCCCGCGCGAGGCGGGGCTTTGAAGGCTGGAGAAAGCGCTGCGTCTTCTATTCGGCCGGCGACGGTTTCTTTCGGAACAGCGCGACCAGATTGTCCCACAGCTCGATCTTGGCGCCCTGGCGCTTCATGATGATGCCCTGCTGGAGGATCGACAGCGTGTTGTTCCAGGCCCAGTAGATGACCAGGCCGGCCGGGAAACCCGCCATCATGAAGGTGAAGATGACAGGCATCCAGGTGAAGATCGCCGCCTGCGTCGGATCCGGCGGCGTCGGGTTCATGCGCATCTGCAGGAACATGGTGACGCCCATGATCAGCGGCCAGACGCCGATCATCAGCATGTGCGGCAGGGTGACCGGGATCAGGCCGAACAGGTTGAACAGCGACGTCGGATCGGGCGCGGCCAGATCCTGGATCCAGCCGAAGAACGGCGCGTGCCGCATCTCGATGGTGATGTAGAGCACCTTGTAGAGCGAGAAGAAGACCGGGATCTGCAGCGCCACCGGCCAGCAGCCGGCAAGCGGGTTGATCTTCTCGGTCTTGTACAGCTCCATCATCGCCTGCTGCTGCTTCATCTTGTCGTCCGCGTATTTCTCGCGGATCTCGAGCATTTTCGGCTGCACCTTCTTCATGTTCGCCATCGACGCGTAGGACTTGTTGGCGAGCGGATAGAAGATGGCCTTGACGATGACGGTGGTGGCGAGGATGGCCAGGCCGAAATTGCCGAAGAATTTGTAGAGCGTGTCGATCAGCCAGAACATCGGCTTGGTGATGAAGTGGAACCAGCCCCAGTCGATCAGCAGATCGAACCGCTTGATATGACGATCTTCCGCATAGGCGTTGATCTTGCCGACTTCCTTGGCGCCGGCGAAGATTTCGCTCTCCACCGTCGCCGACTGACCGGCATCGACGGTGATCGGATCGGTGAGGAAATCGGACTGATAGCGATGGCGGCCGTCCTCGAAATAGGCGTAGCGCGGCTGGAACGGCTGCTTCTCGGTCGGCACCAGCGTCACCGCCCAGTATTTGTCGGTGATGCCGAGCCATCCGTCGGTCGACTTGCCCGGCGTGAACTGCTTGTCCTTCTCGATGGACGCGTATTTGTGCTCCTGCAGGCCTTCGGTGCCGGTGAAACCGATCAGGCCCTCATGCAGCACATAGGTGCTGGCAACGAGCGGCTTGTCGAAGCGGGTGACGCGGCCGTAATTGGACAGCGATACGGCGGCCGTGCCCGCATTCTGCACTGTGTCGGACACCGTGAACATGTAGTTGGTGTCGACGGAAAAGGTGCGCTTGAAGGTAAGGCCCTTGTCGTTCGAATAGGTCAGCGTGACCGGGGTCGTCGGCGTCAGCGTCGCATTGCCGTCGACGGCCCACACAGTCTCGGGACCGGGCACCGCGCCAGTCTTGTCGTTGCCGACGAAGCCGATCTCGGCATAGTAGCCATTGGGCAGTGCCGCCGGGTTGAGCAGGCTGATCTCGGGCGAATTCTTGTCGACCGTCTCGGTGTAGTGCTTGAGCTTGAGGTCGTCGAGACGGGCGCCGGTCAGGTTGATCGAACCCTCGAGGCTCGGCGTGTCGATCCTGGCGCGGGTCGTCGTGGCGAGTGCCTGTTCGCGGCCGGCCGGCGTCACGGCGTCTGTTCCCGGTGCGTTGGGAATGGCGCCAGGGGCGGCGGGCGTTCCGGTGTCGGTACCGGGATTGGTGCCGGCGGCCTTCTTCTGCTCCTCGACGCGCTGCTGTTCGACGCGGGCGGCCTCGCGTTGCGCTTCGCTGCGCGGCAACACGTAAAAATATTGCCATACCGCCAGGATCAGCACCGACAGCGCGATGGTGATGAAGAAGTTCCGGTTGTTTTCCATCGAAAGCCCTTGGCCTATCGTGTTCCGCGCAGTCGGCGGGAAAGTTCGGCCTTCAACTGGCCGAACGGAGTGGTAAGCACGTCTTCGCGCCCGACGATGACATAGTCATTGCCAGGCGCCATGTCACTTGCCGCATGCGTGCGGACGGCTTCTCGCAACCGCCGCCGGACACGGTTGCGGACAACCGCATTGCCGACCTTCTTGGTGACGGTGTAGCCGACGCGCGGCGACAGGCCGTCGCCGCGGTCGAGAACTTCAACGAGAAAAAGCCGCCCGCGTCGCTTTTCACCACGACGGACGGCCAGGAATTCCGCGCGCTTCAGAAGCCGCTTGGGATTTGGTCCCACTGGCTTGCCGGTTGCGGGCAACGATCTCGTCTTCCGTTCAGGCGCTGAGCCGCTTGCGACCGCGGTTGCGGCGAGCTGCGACGACGCCGCGACCACCCTTGGTGGCCATGCGGGCACGAAAGCCGTGCCGACGTTTGCGGACGAGTTTAGACGGTTGGTAGGTACGCTTCATTTGTTTTAATACCGCGGGGTGCGGCCCTTCTTGATTCTGTCACTGTGTAACAGGAGCTTTGCCGGGCCGGCTTTGGCGCGATCGAAACCGCGCCGGGACGAATGGCCCGAGCGTGTGCGGGCTTATAGAAAGAAGGCTTTTGGAAGTCAATCCGGAGTCGTCGGGCGCAATCCGGCTCCGTTCAGGCCGGTTTATGTTTGCGACCAAGGATGAAATTGGCAAAAAAGCCGTAATCGCCTAATCTGCGTTGATCAAGTGATCGTGAAGACATTAGCCGCATGAGCGAAACCATACAGGCACAGGAAGGGATCGGCACGGCGGCGTCCACCGAGGCGCCAGCCGCCGTGCCGATCCCTTCCTGTGCCTGTATGGTTTCGCTCATGCGGCTAATGTCTTCACGATCACTTGATCAACGCCT
>NZ_RZOL01000349.1:0-6632 GCF_004022985.1 Mesorhizobium sp. M7A.F.Ca.ET.027.02.1.1
GGTGACGTCGGCAGTCGTGCGGACGATCAGGTCCTGGTTGGTCGTGGTGATCGAACCGGCAGGGGAATCGAAGGCGACCGAGGCAAGGGCGGCCCTGAGGTCGGCAACCGTGAAGCCGAGGCTGGCCAGCTTGTTCTGATCGACGTCAATGCGGAAGATCTTGTCGCGGTCGCCATAGACCTGGACGTCGGCAACACCGGGCACGGCGGCCAACTCGTCCTCGATCTGGTCCTGGACCACCACGGTCATGTCCTGGATCGACATGTTGTCCGAGGTCACCGCCAGCCGCATCACCGGGTTGGAATTGGCGTCGGCCTTGACGATGCGCGGCGGATCGGCGGTGTCCGGCATCTGGTTGGCGACGCGGCCGACGGCATCACGCACGTCCGAGGCGGCGACATTCAGATCGACGCCATCGTTGAACTCGATGGTGACGCGGCTTGAGCCGAATGAGGAAGACGACGAGATCGACTTGACGCCGGAGACGCGGGCGACGGCGCCCTCGATGGTGTCGGTCAGCTCGCGATCGACGGTCTCGGCCGCCGCGCCCTCGAAGGTGGTGGAAACGGTGACGACCGCGCGATCGACATCAGGCAGTTCGCGGATCTCGACGCCGTAGAAGGCGGCCAGGCCGGCGACCGCAATCAGTGTGTTCAGCACGAAGGCCATCACCGGCCTGCGGATGAACAGGGCGGTGAAGCCGGTCTCGCTGGCAGTGTTGGCGGGGCTGGTCATGTGCCTGCGGCGGCGTCCGCGGCGCGCTGCTCTTCACCTGCAAGGCGGACCGCGCCGCCCTCGCTGACGCTCTGGGTGCCCTCTGTGACCACCATGTCGCCATTGTCGATCTCGGCGTCGATCAGCACGGTCTCGGTGTTGCGCTGTATGATGCGCACCGGGACCCGCCTGGCCTTGCCATCCTCGATCTGCCAGACATAGGCGCCGTCCGACCCCCACAGGATCGCCAGCGGGCTGACGGCCGGATAGATTTGCCCCGGAAATTTCATGGTGATGCCGAACGACATGCCGGCGCGCAACGAATCCGCAGGGTTGGCGATCTTGGCCTTGACCAGCAGGGTGCGGCTCTTTTCATCGATGTGGTTGTCGATGGCCGAAACGGTGCCGCTATAAGCGTTGCTGGGATTGGCGATCGGCGTCGCCGTCAATTGTGCGCCGACCTTGACGGCGGCAGCGAAGCGCTCGGGCACCAGGAAATCGACCAGGATCGAGGACCGGTCGTCGAGCGTGGCAATGGCCGACTGGTTGGTGACATAATTGCCGGCCGAGATCGGCAGGATGCCGACAGTGCCAGCGATCGGTGCCAGTATCGACCGGCGCTGCAGCGCCAGTTCCGCATCCTGAAGCGCCAGCTTGGCGCCGGCCAAGACCACTTCGGCATCGGCCACTGCGACTGGTGTCGCGGCATTGGAGGCACGAAGCGACCTGACGCGGTCGAGTTTGGCCTGCGCATCCTGCAAGGCGAGCTTGGCGCGGTCCTGAGAGATCACTTCGGTCTCGGAATCCAGGGTGGCGAGGATCTGTCCCTTATCGACATGGCTGCCGGATGCGACCAGCAGTTCGGCGAGGCGGCCGGAGCTGTAGGGATTAACGGTCACCGAGGCGTTGGCACGGCCGGTGCCGATTGCCTGCAGGCGATCGTTGATAACAGCCGAAGTGGCGGCAAGGGCGACCACGTTCACCCGCTGGTTGCCGCCATTACGGCCGTTTGCCTGCTTCGCGTTGGCGGCGCCGGTCTCAGCCGGGGGCGTTGCCGCGGAGGCCCAGTCGATGCCCCAGCGTGCCAGCACGTCCGGCGCGCCGGGATAAAAGCGCAGCCAGGCGGCTGCCGCCACCACCAGCACCACAAGTCCAAAAAGTATCTGTTTCCAGGCGGCCATCGGCACTCCGGTTGGTAAAACAATCCTTCCGTCTACCGGTTTCCCGAAATGAAGCAGACGCAGCGAGGCTATTGTAAGGCAAAGAAGCCGCCTCGATATCGCGTCTTTATGACAATTCTCCGGGGGCTGCGCACATTAAATATATGTAACCTTTGAGAAAATATGCGTAACGCTTTGGATCGTCGCACAGGCACTAACGCAGACTTTCCATCTCGCGAATGCGTTTGGCGCCTTCTGCTTCCAGTTGCCTGGTGACGGCGCCGATCAGCGTTTCGGCGACAACGAAAAGGGCAGCCGAAGAGTCCCATGCCGACGGCACCGCGGTTCGTCCGGCGATAACATGACGAGCAAAGCGGGCGATCGGCGACAGCCACTGGTCGGTGAACAGCACGATCTGGACGCCACGCTGATGCGCCTTCTCGGCGAAGCGGACGAGGCTGTCCTGGTAGCGCCTGATGTCGAAGATCACCAGCACGTCGCGCTTGCCCATGTCGATCAGCCGGTCGCGCCACATGCTCTCCTGCCCGGCGAGGTGAAAGACATCCGGCTGGATGACGGCGAGGTGGGCGGCCATGTAGCGCGCCAGCGGATCGGTGAAGCGGCCGCCGATCAGGAATGTCTTGCCGCGCCGGTCGGCGAGCCGGGCGGCGATGTCGGCAAGCTGCCTGTCGGAGAGGTGTCTGAACGTCTCGCGCATATTGTCGAGCGTCGCTTCCAGCATCGGCGACACCGTGCCGCCGCCGGGCGAGGGCGGGTTGAGCGTCCTTGTTGCCGGCGATTGCAGTTGCGCGGCCAGCTCGTCCTGCAGGCTCGACTGGAATTCCGGATAATTCTGGAAGCCGAGCCGGGCGACGAAACGCAAGATCGTCGGCGAGGAGACGCCGGCCGCGGCCGAAAATTCGGCGACCGTCTTCAGGCCGATCATCGGATAGTTGGCGATCAGCGTCTGGGCCGCGCGCCGTTCGCTGGCCGGCATCGCGCCGATACGGTCGGCGATCAGTTCGGCAATGCTGGAAATCATGTTTTCCCCACCCTGGCTCGGTCGACGGTCTTTTCCGAAATCGCATTTGACAAAGCCGGACAAACTGTATGAAATCATCCACAGGGACGCAATGAGACAAAATACGTAACATACGATACAGCGCTCCCCGGGGACGGCAGACTATGGAGAAAGCACGGCCCGCCAGCCTTGCATCGTCTGATACCGTGAGGGTGACGAACCCCGGCGGATCGAGCCCTTTCGTGCTGACCTGCGATCACGCCTCGAACTTCCTGCCCGCCGAATTCGGCACGCTCGGCCTTGCCGCCGAGGACCTCTCCCGCCACATCGCCTGGGATCCAGGCGCGCTGCCGGTAGCGCTGCGCATGGCCGAGGCGCTCGACGCGACGCTGGTCGAAACCCGTATTTCGCGTCTCGTTGTCGACTGCAACCGGCCGCTCGACGCGCCCGACCTGGTACCGCCGGTCAGCGAGACTACAGCCATACCGGGCAATGCCGGCCTGTCGGAAAGTGAGCGTGCGGCCCGTGTCGCCCTGTCGTGGCAGCCGTTTCATGCCACCATCGAGCAGATTGTCGATGACCGGCTGGCGCGTGGACAGGCGACCCGCCTGGTTTCGGTGCATTCCTTCACGCCGGTCTACAAGGGACGCAACCGGCCCTGGCATATAGGCATCATCCATGACGAGGATCGCCGGCTGGCGGCACCGCTGATATCAGCGCTGAAGCGGCTTGCCGGCGTCACCGTCGGCGTCAACGAGCCCTATTCGCCGGCCGACCGTGTCTATTTCACGCTGGAACGGCATGCGCGCTCGCGCGGCTTGCTCTGCGCGATGATCGAAATCCGCAACGACGAAATCGCCGGCGAGACCGGGCAGCGGAAATGGGCGGATCTGCTCACGGGCATTTTTCTGGATCTGGAGCCCGAGGAGGCCAGGGGCTCCCGACAACGTGCAATGGGAAAGTCAGTTCAATCGGCCAGCTAAGAACTTAAAAAGGGGACAAAAATGTCAGCGCAAGACTATTCGGATGTCGACAAGAAGGAGGATCTGAAGGTCCTCCACGGAATGGGTTATGCCCAGGAACTGTCGCGAAGCATGAGCCGCTTCTCGAATTTCGCCATCTCATTTTCGATCATCTGCATCCTGTCGGGTGGCATCAATTCATTCGCGCAGGCGACGTCGTCGATCGGCGGCGCGGGCGCCGGCATCGGCTGGATCGTCGGCTGCGCCGTTTCCGGATTTTTTGCGCTCGCCATGGCGCAGATCGCCTCGGCATTCCCGACCGCCGGTGGCCTTTATCATTGGGCGTCGATCCTCGGCAACCGTTTCACCGGCTGGCTCACCGCCTGGCTCAACCTGTTCGGCCTGATCACCGTGCTCGGCGCGATCAATATCGGCACTGCGTTCTTCTTTGTCGGAACGTTCGGCAGCTGGTTTGGCATCACTGGCACGCCGGGCGAAATCGTCGGGTTCGTCGCCTTCATCACCGTGCTGCAGGCGCTGTTCAACCATTTCGGCATCAAACTGACGGCAATGCTCACCGATGCTTCGGGCTTTCTTATTCTGGGCGCAACAGCAGTGCTGATCGTGGCCTGCCTGGTGTTCGCACCGGCAATCGACATCAGCCGGCTGTGGACGTTCACCAACTATTCAGGCGATGCGGGCGGCGGTGTTTTTCCGCAAACCGACTCCATGAGCTACCTGTTCCTGCTCTGCCTGCTGCTGCCGGTGTACACCATCACCGGCTATGACGCGTCGGCACATACCTCCGAAGAGACCCTCAAGGCGGCACACTCGGTTCCGCGCGCGATCGTTTCGTCCGTGCTCTGGTCGTCGCTGATCGGCTGGGTGATGCTGTGTGCGATCGTTCTGGCCATCCCAGACCTGGCGGCCGGCGCCAAGCAGGGCTGGAGCGTGTTCTTCTCGACCATGGACGCGATCCTGCCCGTGTGGCTCAAGGAGCTGCTCTATCTCGCCATCCTGATCTCGCAATTCCTCTGCGGCCTCGCCACAGTGACGTCGGCCTCGCGCATGCTGTTTGCCTTCTCTCGCGACGGCGGCATGCCGATCGGTTCGGCTTCGCTCGCCAAGGTCAACCCGACCTGGCGCACGCCGGTCAATGCGATCTGGACGGCCGCGATCCTCGAGATCCTGTATGTGTTCCTTGCCCAGTTCATTTCGATCGGCGGCACCAACATCTACACCATCGTCGTCAATTCGACGCTGGTGTTCCTGTTCCTGTCGTTCATCATCCCGATCGTGCTCGGCATGCTGGCTTTCGGAACGGCGAAATGGCCGACTCCAGGCCCGTGGAATCTCGGCGCTGGGCTGTTCAAGCTGTTCTGCGCGCTATCGATCGTCGGCATGGTCATCATCTTCTACATCGCCATCCAGCCGCCGAACGACAAGGTGCTTTACATCACCATAGGCTTCATCGTGCTGACCGCCCTGCTTTGGTTCGGTTTCGAGAACCGTCGCTTCCAGGGTCCGCCGATCGGTGACCAGATTGCCAAGCGCCAGGCCGCGATCAAGGCAGCCGAGGTGGCTATCGGCGAAGCTGGCGCCTGATATCGCCCAATATGGCCATGGCCGGCCTCGCGCCGGCCATGGTTGCGTTTTCCCTTTCAATCGACAAGCGCTGGAGTGCCAAAGGAATGGCCGGAAATTTCTCGTTCGATCAGTTGAAGAAAGCGGTCTCCAGCGGTGAGATCGACACCGTGCTGGCCTGCATCGTCGACATGCAAGGTCGGCTGGCGGGAAAACGGTTCCTGGCGCAGTACTTCGTCGATTCGGCACATGATGAAACGCATGGCTGCAACTATCTGCTGGCCGCCGACATCGATATGGAGCCGGTGCCTGGCTACAAGGCGGCGAGCTGGTCGAAGGGTTATGGCGACTTCGTCATGAAGCCGGATCTGGCGACGCTGCGGCGCATCCCATGGCTGGAAAAGACGGCACTGGTGATCTGCGACGTGCTCGACCACCACACCCATGACGACCTGCCGCATTCGCCGCGTGCCATCCTGAAGAAGCAGGTCAAGCGGCTGACGGAGCGCGGCTATATCGGCTATTTCGCTTCCGAGCTCGAATTCTATCTGTTCAACGAGACCTACGATTCCGCCCGCAAGAAGCACTGGCAAGGTCTCGATACCGCTTCACCCTATATCGGCGACTACCAGATCGGCATCACCACCAAGGAAGAAGGCGTCATGCGCCGGCTTCGCAACGAGATGGAAGCGGCCGGCATTCCAATCGAGAATTCCAAGGGCGAGTGGGGGCCGGGCCAGGAAGAGATCAATGTGCGCTATGCCGAGGCGCTCGACATGGCCGATCGCCATGTCATCCTGAAGAACGGCGCCAAGGAAATCGCCGAGTCCGAGGGCAAAGCGATCTCCTTCATGTCCAAGTACAATTACGGGCTAGCCGGCAATTCCAGCCACATCCACAATTCGCTGTGGAGCGCCGACGGCAAGACGCCGCTGTTCTTCGACAAAAAGGCGGACTGGACGCTGTCGACGCTTGGCCAGCAATGGGCCGCCGGCCAGCTCAAATACGCCAAGGAATTCACTTGGTTCCTGGCGCCCTACATCAACTCCTACAAGCGCTTCCAGGCCGGCACCTTCGCGCCGACCAAGATCATGTGGAGCGAGGATAACCGCACCGCCGGCTTCCGCCTGTGCGGCGAGGGCACCAAGGGCATCCGCATGGAATGCCGCATCGGCGGCGCCGATCTGAACC
>NZ_RZOL01000034.1:0-27917 GCF_004022985.1 Mesorhizobium sp. M7A.F.Ca.ET.027.02.1.1
GAGCGGGTCGCGGCGAGGGCCGAGCCGCTGGCGGTGGCGCTGCACGCGGTGCGGCGCCTGCCGAAAACGGCCGGCTCGGTGCTGGTCGTCGGCTGCGGGCCGATCGGCGGTCTTGCCGCGCTATTGCTGTCGCGAACCTTCGCCGGCACCGTGCTTGTCGCCGACCGCAACCAAGCTCGCAGCGCCCGCGTGTCGCAGGTGACGGGTGCCAGGATCGTCGATCTGAACCGAGATGCCGTTGCCGCCGCAACCGCCAATGCCCCGCTGCTCGCGGCCATTGAGGCGACCGGCAGCGTCGCGGCGCTCAACCAGTTGCTTGGCGTTGTCGATTCCGGCGGCACGATCGCCATGGTGGGCATCTTCCATGGCCGCCTCGACATTGATCCCAATACGCTGGTCGAACGCGAAATCGGCTTGCTGGGATGCCACGCCTTTGCCGATGAGCTGCCCGAGGCGGTGCGGATGCTAGGTGAACTCAGCGAACCGCTGTTGGCGCTGATCGACCAGGAGATCGGCCTGGATGACATTCCGGCTGCCTACGAGCGGCTGTTGGCGGGACACAGCGACGGCTTGAAAACAATCATCCGCATGCGGCAACCTGTCGAGCAGTCGTGATTTCCGATGAATCGCCGGAAAGGACTTTTGAAATGATCACTTTGCCCGACACGGCCAGCCCTCTTTACGAGAAGGTGAAGGACTACATCCTGGCGAACATCGGAACGGGCCGGTGGGGCAAGGATCGCAAGCTGCCGTCCGAGAACGAGTTGGTGGCGTCGCTTGGCGTGTCGCGGATGACGGTTCACCGGGCGCTCAGAGAGTTGACCTCGGCCGGGTTCCTGATCCGCCTGCAAGGTGTGGGAACCTTCATCGCGCCGCCGCGGCCGCAATCGACGCTGATCGAGATCAACAACATCGCAGCCGAGATCGTCGAGCGCGGCAACAGGCATCGTTCCGAAGTCCTCGTCCTCGAAACCATCATGCCGACAAAGGAGCTGGCGCTGTCGTTCGAGTTTCCAAAGCGCGTCTCGATCTATCATTCCGTCGTCGTCAATTTCGAGAATGATCTGCCGGTGCAGCTGGAAGAGCGCTTCGTCAATCCGAGCCTCATTCCCGATTACGACAAGCAGGATTTTTCGAAGACGGCGACCTACGACTATCTCATGCAGAAAACCCCGGTGACCGAAGTCGAGCATATCATCTCGGCGATCCCGGCCGACGCCGAGACGGCGCGGCATCTGGGCATCGATGTCGGCGCCTGCTGCCTTTTCCTGCACCGCCGGACATGGACAGGCGCGGTGGTGGCCACCATCAGCAAGCTGACTTATGCCGGCAGCCGCTACTCGCTCGGCAGCCGCTATTCCCCTTCAAAAAGCAGCTAACGGAAGCAGGACGAATGCAAGTCGGAGCGGTTTCGTTGTCAATGTATATACATGTTCTGACGAGAACACTTTCGCTCTCGAATGGACGGGCCAAGAAGGACAACAGATGACGCAGACACCGAGTCGCACGGCGCAGATCCGGGCATTCGCGCAGCATGATGTTGCCGAAGCACAAAGCGCGCTGGCGGCATTGCTGGGCGACCTGTTCGCGATGAGTCCCCGCAATGTGCGCATCAACTTCGACAAATACAGCCTCAATTCCCTGAACGGCTTCTTCGAAGACGACGGCAAGGCCTACTTCTTCAAGTTCCATCAGGAGGAGCGGGAGGAGGCGATGACGGGCGAGTATTACCGCGCCGAGATTCTGTCGCGCGCCGGCCTGCCGGTCGACCAACCCATACACATGTCGGCGCAGCCCGGCGAGCAGATCCTTGTCTACCGCCGCCGCACGGATCCGAGATTTTCGGATGTGCTGTTCGCGCTGGATGGGCAGGACGATGCCGGCAAGCGGCAAGAAGCCGTTCTTGCCGAGCGCGACCTGTCGGCCAGGCTGCTCAAGGTCTATCTCGAGACGCTGCATCCGGTGACTGTCGCGGAGGTCTCGGCGGAGCCGATCCACAGGCTGTTTCATGAGCGGCTGATCGATGCAAACACACGCTTGTCGCCAGGCGGCCGGCTGGCCGATTTCTATGTCGGCAAGCCGTTCGTCTTTCCCGGTGCCGAGCTGGATTGGGATCGGTTTTCCCGGCTGAAATTCGTCATCAACGGCCAGCAGTACACCCACAGCGTCGGTGAGCTTTTCGATGCCGCCGCGGTGCGCTTGCGGCCCGACCGGCTTGCCGATGCCGGCGGCGTGGTCGCGCATGGCGACGCCCACAACGCCAATGTTTGGTACACGGCTAAGGCGGGGAGGGCGGAACTGTCCTTCTTCGATCCCGCCTTTGCCGGCTCGCATATCCCGACGCTGCTGGCGGAGGTGAAGGCGACGTTCCACAACATCTTTGCCCATCCGTTCTGGCTCTATGATCCGGCGACCGCGACAGAGGCTTTTCGCGCCCAGGCGCGGCTGGACGGAAATCTGCTCCATGTCGACACGGACTGGGACCTGAGCCCCGTCCGCCGCGACCTGCTGGAGGTCAAGGCGACAGCGCTGTGGCGGCCATTGCTGCTGGAGCTCAAACGGCGCGGCATGCTGCCGGCCGATTGGCGCGCGGTGCTGCGGGCCGGTCTTTTCCTGTCGCCGACGCTGGTCATGAACCTGCGGGCCGGCGCGCGCAGCCATACGCGGGTCTCCTCCCTCATTGCCTTCTCAGTCGCGGTCATGGTCGGCAGCGAACCCGTTGCCGGAGCCGATCGGGTGACGGGTTTCCTCGATCGGATCGATCCGGAAAAGCGTGAAAATTGAGTCTTTCCAACTTGTATATGCATGTATGTATTTTAGCCTTGACATCCGCTCCCGCTGACGCTGAAATATCCTCGCACTTCACCATGAAGTGGCAGGTAAGACGCCGAGGCACAGTGCCGCAAGAGCAGAAACCCGCAGTCTCACCAGACCGGCTGCCTGGGTTAGAAAAAGCGGTCTGATCATCAAGGGGAACAAAGATGATGCGTAACCTAACAGGACAATTTCGCGCGCTCGTGATGGCCGCCGCCATCGGGCTGGCCACCGCCCCGGCAGCCTACGCAGCCGACGCGGCCATTCCCACCACGCCCGAGGCAGGAGCGTTCAAGATCGGCATCGAGCCCTGGCTTGGCTATGGCCAATGGCATGTCGCCGAGGCCAAGGGCCTGTTCAAGACAAACGGGCTGAGCGACGTCCAGATCGTCAATTTCGCCGAGGACAAGGACATCAACGCAGCACTTGCAAGCGGCCAGCTCGACGCCGCCAACATCGCGACCCACACGGCGATGGGCATGGTTGCGGCCGGCCTGCCGGTGAAGATCGTGCTGCTGCTCGACGTCTCCATGACCGCCGACGCCATCATCGCCGGCAAGGACGTCACCTCCATCGCGGACCTCAAGGGCAAGCAGGTGGCCTTCGAGGAAGGCACGACGAGCGACATCCTGCTCAAATACGCGCTCGCCAGGAACGGCATGTCGATCGACGATGTGAAGCCGGTTCCGATGCCGGCGTCCGACGCCGGCAGCGCCTTGATCGCCGGCCAGGTGCCGGTCGCGGTGACCTATGAACCGTACCTCACCGTCGCCATGGCGCAGAACAAGGACCTCAAGCTGCTGTTCACCGCCGGCGAGGATCCCGGCCTGATCAGCGACGTGCTGGTGGTGCGTGACGAGGTGATCAAGTCGCGGCCCGGCCAGGTGCTGGCCATGATCAAGAGCTGGGACGCGGCGCTCAAGGACTACAATGCCGACACGCCCGGTGGACGCGCCATCATCGCCAAGGCCGTCGGTTCGGACGTCAAGGACCTCAACACCGCCTTTGACGGCGTACGCTACTTCTCACTCGCCGAAAACAAGACGGCGCTGACAGGCGACTTCACCACCAAGACCTTCGCCGATGTCGAAGCCGCCGCCAAGAACGCCAAGCTGCTGCAGGCCGATGTGACGCCGGAGCAGATGATCGACCCGGCCTTCGTCAAGGCAGCGGAATGACGAAGGCCGGATCGCGGTGGTGACACAGATGCCCCGGGAGCGACCGGCGGCAGGACCGGTCACGAAACCGGCGAGGCGCCGCCGATCCTCCGGGATCGGCGTGCCCATCGCCAGGTCGCGCTTCCTGATCATCGCGGTGGCCGTGTTCGTCGGGCTCGGCCTTGCCTGGTGGGCGGCGACCGGACTGGGGTTGGTAAAGCCGATCTTCCTGCCGTCGCCGGGCAGCGTCGCGACGCAGATCGCCAAGCTCGCCGCCGACGGCACGTTGTGGCTGGACCTCAAAGCCTCGATGTACCGTATCTCCATCGGCTTCCTCATCGCCTCGGCCCTATCGATACCGATCGGCGTGCTGATCGGCAGTTTCCGTTCCTGGGAAGCGGCCATCGAGCCGCTGGTGGATTTCATCCGCTACATGCCGGTCGTCGCTTTCGTGCCGCTCTCCATCCTTTGGGCGGGCACCGGAGATTCGCAGAAGTTCCTGATCATCTTCATCGGCACCTTCTTCCAGCAGGTGCTGATGATCATGGACAATGTGAAACGGGTTCCAGCCGATTTCATTGGCCTTGGGCGTACACTCGGCTTGCCGGATCGCAAGATCCTGACGCGCATCGTCGTTCCCAGCGCCTTGCCGGGCATCTGGGATACGCTGCGCATCAGCCTCGGCTGGGCATGGACCTGGCTGGTGCTGGCCGAACTTGTCGCCGCGACTTCGGGGCTCGGCTATCGCATCACCGTGTCGCAGCGCTATTTCCAGACAAACACGATCATCGGCTACATCCTGCTGCTCGGCCTGCTCGGCCTCATCACCGACCAGGTGATGAAGGCGCTGGAAAAGGTGCTGTTCAAGCAAGAGGGCCGCTCGCAATGAGGTCCAGCCGATGAGCCCCCCCAAATTGCGGATCGCCGGTCTCCACAAGAGCTTCGGCACCGGCGAGCGGCGCACGGAAGTGCTGCGCGACATCAATCTCGATCTTGCCGACAACGAGTTTGTCTCCCTGGTCGGCACGTCGGGCTGCGGCAAGAGCACGCTGCTGTCGATCGTGGCCGGACTGCAGGACTTCGACGCCGGCGATCTCAGCATCGATGGCGCGCCGATCCTGCAGCCGGGTCTCGACCGTGGCGTCGTCTTCCAGTCCTACACGCTGCTTCCCTGGCTGACGGCGCGGCAGAACATCGAATTTGCCCTTAAGGCCGCCGGTTACGATCGCCCGACCTGCCGCAGGATCGCGCTGGAGCATCTCGAACTCGTCAAGCTGTCCGACAGCGCCGACCGCTATCCGGCCGAACTCTCGGGCGGCATGAAACAGCGCGTCGCCATTGCGCGCGCGCTTTCCTACCGGCCCAAGATGCTGTTGATGGACGAGCCATTCGGCGCGCTCGATGCCTTGACCCGGCATCAGATGCAGGAACTGCTGACCCAGATCTGGGAGGAACACAGGTTGACCGTCCTGTTTGTCACTCATGATGTGGAGGAGGCCGTCTATCTGTCGGACCGCATCGTCGTCATGGGGATCGGCCCAGGACGCATCACGCAGACCTTCAACGTCGATATCGAGCGCCCGCGCCGCGAAGAGGTGATGGAAAGCCCTGCATTCATGGATCTGCAGCGCGGCGTGCACAAGGCCATCCGCGAGGGTTCAAAACGCCCCGAAATGGCGTAGGCGCCTGTGGTAGGCCCAATCACGTCGCCTTGCCGACCGCCGCATCCAACTCCAGCTCGCCTTCCGAAATGTCGTCGAACGAGGCGTAGTTCATGTTGTAGAGGCGGGCGTAGAGGCCTTTTCGGCCCATCAATTGGTCGTGGTTGCCGCTTTCGACGATCTCGCCGTTCTGCAGCACGATGATGCGGTCGGCGCCGCGGATGGTGGCAAGACGGTGGGCGATGACCAGCCCGGTGCGGCCTTCCAGCAGCGTGATCAGCGCCTTCTGGATCAGCATTTCGGTGTAGGAATCGATGCTGGCCGTGGCTTCGTCGAGCACCAGGATCTTTGCATCCGCCACCAGCGCGCGCGCAAAACTGATCAGCTGGCGCTGGCCGAGCGAGAGATTGCCGCCGCGCTGCTCGAGTTCGGTATCGTAGCCATCGGGCAGGTTCTCGATGAAGTCGTGCGCGCCGACGGCCTGTGCGGCGCGCACCACCTCTTCGCGGCTGGCTGATGTCTTGTGGTAGCGGATGTTTTCCAGCACCGAGCCGGAGAACAGGAACGGCTCCTGCAGAACCATCGCCACCTGATCGCCGAGCGAATCCTGGGTCAGGTCACGCACATCATGGCCGCCGACCAGAACCTCGCCCGACCAGACATCGTAAAAGCGGTGCACCAGCGCCATAGAGCTGGACTTGCCCGATCCGGTAGGGCCGACAAGGGCCACGGTCTCGCCCGGATTGACGCGAAAGGAGATGTTCTTCAGCACCGGCTGGTTCGGCCTATAGCCGAAGGTGACGTTCCTGAACTCGACCGAGCCGTCCATGTCGCGCGACAGCGTCACCGCGCCTTGCCTGTCGCTGACGTCGACCGGCACGTCGAGCACTTCGGAGATGCGCTGGCCCGAAGCCATGGCGCGCTGCATGACGCTGTATTGCATGGTCAGCGAGCGGATCGGGTCGAAGAAGCGCTGGATGTAGAACAGGAACGCCACCATGACGCCGATGTCGAGGCTGTGCGACAGCACCATCGAACCGCCGACGACGATGACGGTCGCCATGGCGATGCCGGTCAGCGTATCGACGATCGGCACCATCACCTGCGCGTATTTCGCCGAGGTCAGATGGGCATTGAGATTGGCCAGCACCTTCTCGTCATAGAGGTCGAAATTGACGTGCTGGCGCTCCAGGCTCTGCACGGTGCGCACGCCATGGATGCCTTCCGCCAGCGCACCGTTGGCGATCGAGTTGGTCTCATGCGCGGCCATGAAAGCGACCTTGGCGCGCGGCAGCCAGCACAGGCGCACGATGAACAGCACCGGCATGGTCGACAGCGTCAGCAGCCCGAGCCGGAAATCCAGCCACAAAAGCACGCTGACGATGCCGAACAGCAGCACGATGTCGCCCACCGACATGACCGACGTTTCGAGGAATTCCTGCATCGAATTGACGTCGCCCTGCAGGCGCGACATCAGCCGCCCGACCTCGGTCTTGTCCATGAAGCTCAACGAGACACGCTGCAGATGGCTGAACATGGCCCGGCGCAGGTCGGAGAGCACGTTCTCGGCCACTTTGCCGACGACGCTTTCCTGCACATAGGAGGCGGCATAGTTGACCAGGATGATGACGGCGAAAGTGATGATCGCTGCGATCATCACCGGCTGGTCGAGCCTGCCCGCCGTCATGCCGTGGTCGATGGCGTAGCGGATGACCAGCGGGATCGCCAATTGCGTCAGCGTGAACACCAGCACTGCGGCGACCGAGATGAAGATCCGGCTCTGATACGGTCTCACGAAGCTCCAGATGCGCCTGACGATGCGCGGGTCGTAGGCCTTGCCGAAGACTTCTTCCTCGTCGCGATGCGAGCCCACGACAGCCCTTGTCGGCCGGCGGCTGGTATCTTCCTTGTCGTCGTCGGCCTGTGTCGACATCATGCGGCTCCCGCCACGACAGGCCGCTCATCGTCCGGCCGCAGCTGCAAATCGTAGAGCGCGCGATAGCGGCCACCGAGCGCCAGCAGTTCCTCGTGCGTGCCGCGCTCGACGATCCGGCCGCCCTCGACGAACAGGATCTGGTCGGCATGCATCAGCGAGCTCAGCCGGTGCGAGATGATGAGCGTGACGCGGTCCCTGGCGAAGCGCTTCATCGCCGCCCGGATGCGCTGTTCGGTACCGGCATCTATTGCCGCGGTCGAATCGTCGAAGACCAGCACCGATGGCCGCAGCATCAGGCTACGGGCGATGGTCAGGCGCTGCCGCTGGCCACCGGAAAGCGACGCGCCGCGCTCGCCGACAACCGTGGTGTAACCGGCCGGGAGGCCCATGATGTAATTGTGCAGCTGGGCGTACTCGGCTGCCTGCCCGATGCGGGTCTCGCGCGCCCAGGGATTGCCATAGGCGATGTTGTTCTCGATCGAGGTGGTGAACAGGAACGCATCCTGCTGCACGACGCCAACGGCCTTGCGCAGCGATTTCAGCGTCACCTCACGAATGTCCTGGCCGTCGATGGTGATCGAACCCGAAGTGACGTCGTAGAAACGCGGGATCAGATGCGCGATGGTCGACTTGCCGCTGCCCGGTGGGCCGACAATGCCGATGGTCTCGCCAGACCAGGCCTCGAAGGAGATGCCGGACAGTGTCGACCGGCCGCCCGCGCCCTCATAGCGAAAGCCGACATTGTCGAAGCGCAGCACGCCGTCGCTGACGACGAGATCCCTGGCGCCGGGCGCGTCCTCGATGTCGAGTTCGGCGTCGAGCAGTTCGAACAGGCGGGTGCCGCAGGTCGAGGCGCGGGCGAAGGAATTGACCATCAGCCCGAGCTGGCGCACCGGCATCTGCAGGATGGTCATGAAGGTGAGGAACTGCGCCAGCGTGCCGACGCTGATCTGGCCTGCGATCACCTTCTGACCGCCGAACCACAGGACCAGCCCCATGGCAGCCAGGAACGAGAAGTTCATGGCGCTGGTGTTGGCGACGCGGATGTCGACGCGCTGATTGGCGAGGTCCAGTGCATCGCGCTTGGCGCGATCGAATTTTTCCAGCTCATGCCGCTGCGCTGCGAAAGCGCGCACGACACGGATACCGCCGAGGTTCTCATCCATCACCCGGCTCAGCACCGAGAGGCGCTCCTGCAACGTCAGCCAGGTGCTGCGCAGTTTGAGCTGGGTGACCGAGGACCGCCAGGCGACGAAGGGCACGAAACTCAGGCTGAGCAGCCCGAGCATGGGATCGGTGCTGATCAGGAGATAGGCGCCGACGCCGATCAGCACGCCGAGCAGCACCACGCGCAAAATGCCAGTGGAAAAGAACATGCGCACGCCGTCGAGATCGAGCAGGCCGAGCGTGATGAGATCGCCGGTGTGGACCCTGTCGTGGTAGGCGAAGCTCAGGCGCTGGATCTTCTCGTAGAAAGCCAGGCGCAGTTCATAGCCGGTGCGGTGGCCGACGGCCTCGCCATAGTAGTTCTGCGCCATTGTGAAGAGGCCGCGCAGGATCGAGACAACGAGCAGCGTCAGCGCCGTATTCCACAGCGCCTGTTCCGCGGCAGCGCCGGCACCCGCGGCCATGACGCCCTGCGCCTGGTCGATGGCGCGGCCCAGCAGGCGGGGAATGAAAAGCTGCAAGGTCGCGGCAATAAAGGTCGAGACGATGGTGATGGCGACCTGCCAGGGATGGCGCAGCGTCATGCGCACGATGCGGAGCAAGGTGCTGAGGCCCTTGCCCCAGGAGGCTTCCGCCACATGGGCAAACGATTTGCCGCGCTCCGGCGCGCCGCCGATTGCTTGCGTGTTCAAGGGAAATATCCAAACCAATCCGGAGGTTAGTCCGGACTAATAAAGCAGACTCAATTCAGATGGCGCGATGTTACGCGTGTCCGACTTGGCCGTTCAAGAGCCAATTCCGGTATCGCACTGTGCCTGAACGGAAAGCGAGCATGCGACTGCGATCCGGCTGGCACCAGCGACGGAATCCTCTTGCTGAAGGGCGTTGGCCGGACGAGGCCAGCATCCGGCTGTACGCAAGCGACGGCCGGACGGCGTGCGATCTTCCATCCGGCCGGAATCCGGTCTGCTAGAGCCGGATGATTTCAGGTCGAATCGAGCTGAAATCTGAATCCGTCTCTAAATCAAAGAGATAGAGCAAGATGTTGTCCGAAAACCGCTTCACACTTTTCGGCATCATGCTCTAGGCAGGTATCAGGACGGCGATACGATGCACGCCGACCTCCTTGCTTGTATTCGTCGCCTCGTCGGTCTTGCCCTTGGCGCAGGTGTACATGTCGCCTTCCTTGAGCTTGAATTCCTTGTCGGCTTTCTTGATCGTGAACGCGCCTGAAGTAATGGTGCAGACCATGTCATTGTCCATCACCATCTGAGGCGCGTGTGCGCCGGGCTGGAACACCACGTCGACGATTGCGATGCTCTTGTAGGCGGGAATGTCGGAGTCGCCGGTGCTGACCTCAACCACCCTGACACCGGGCGCAATCTCCTTGCCTTCCTTCGGGCCGTATTTCTTGACCTTCGCGGACGCCGCCAGGGTGAACAGAGGCGTTATCGCGGCAGCCGTCACACCGAGAGCAATTGCAGACCTGCGATTTATGGTTTTCATTGCATCCTCCCACATGTTCGTCACGAACGAATGTGCATGACCACAATATATTAGCATGAACGAATATATTTGTATGCGAGGAAACACCCAGGCCCAGCGCGGGCACCAGGAACTCCGGGCTTCCAGTGTCGGCAAATCAGCACGCCATGACAATGTTGCACCGCCTCGCCAGCCGTCGGAGAGGTTCCATGCATCGGACGACCTGCCTGCCGCTGAAACCGAGTTGCTGCGGACCTTCGGACTGCTGTTGAGCCGCTCAAAAACCCTGGCCGTGCCGCCAGCAGGCGATCCGGTGGCCAGCCGCAACCTCTATGGCTGATGGTTCTGCCTTTCTGCAGTCGGGCAGGACCAGGGGGCAGCGATCGGCGAAGGCGCATCCGGTGTTCGGGACACCGGCTGCCTCGATCTCGGCTGGAGCGGATAGTTTCGGCTCGGCCTCATCGGAAGATGCCGCCAGAAGTAGTGCCGTATAGGGGTGGTTGGGGCCGCGAAAAATCTGGTCGGATGTGCCGGTTTCGACCAGGCGTCCGCGATAGAGCACGCCGATCCTGTCGGCCATGTAGCGCACCACCCTGAGGTCGTGGCTGATGAACAGATAGGTCGTGTCCTTGTCGTGCTGCAGGTCGTTGAGCAGGTTGAGAACGGTCGCCTGGACGGAGACGTCGAGCGCGGAGGTCGGTTCATCGAGCACGACGACCTTCGGCACGCCGGCGAAGGCGCGCGCGATCGCCGCCCGCTGCCGCTGGCCGCCGGACAGCGAGCGCGATTTCTGCTCGGCCGTGACACCGGCGAGGCGGACCGAGGCCAGCAGGTCGCTGACGCGGGCTCTCACCTCGCTGCGGCGCAGACCGGCGAGCCGGCGCAGCGGACGGCCGAGGATGCGACCGATCCGCTGGCGCGGGTTGAGCGTGCGATCCGGCGACTGGAAGACCATCTGCACGTCGCGGCGTTCGGCAAGGTTTCTCTTCTCGACGCGCGGCGCGACCGTCCTGCCGAACAGCTCGACCGATCCGGCATTGGGCATCTGCAGGCCGGTGACGATGCGTGCCAGGGTCGACTTGCCCGAACCGGACTCGCCGATCAGCCCGAAGGTTTCGCCCTGGCCGATGTCGAGATCGATGCCGTGCAGCACTGGCTGGCTGCCGAAGACATGGCTGATGCCTTTGCAGGCGATCGCGATCCGGCGTTCTTTTGGCAAGCCGGCGTCTTCGCCTTGCGCTGTGGGGTGCGCTGGCATGACGTCCGGCTCCGCCAGTCTTCCGTCCCGCTTGGTGTAGTTGAGCGCCGGGATCGAGGCGATGAGCGCCTTGGTGTAGGCGTGAGAGGGGTTGTCGAAGACATCTCCCGCAACGCCGCTTTCGACCACGGTTCCCGCCTGCATCACCGCCACCCGGTCGCAGGAGCGGCGGATCATGTGGATGTCGTGGCTGATCAGCAGGATACTGGTTTTGTGATCCTTGCGCAGGTCGGAGAGGATGGCGATGATCTCGGACTGGACGCTGGCGTCGAGCGCCGTCGTCGGCTCATCCAGCACCAGCAGCGACGGGTCGAGCGCAATCGCGATGGCGATGTTTGCGCGCTGCTGCATGCCGCCGGAGAGTTCGTGCGGATAGAGATCCAGCACACGCTCCGGATGGCTGACGCGGACCCGGCCGAGCAGTTCGGCCGCACGCTCGCGCGCCTCGTCGAGGCGAACCGGGCGGTGCCGCATGATCGTCTCGGTGATCTGCCGGCCGATCGTCATGCTTGGATTGAGCGCCGCGCCCGGATGCTGGTAGACGGCGGCGATATGATTTCCCCTGAGCCGGCGGAGTTGCTCGGCGGAAAGGTCGCGGATTTCGCGGCCCTGGAATTCAAGCGCTGAGGCCGCGATACGGGCGTTCTTCGGCAGATAACGCAGGATGGCGAGCGCCACAGAGCTTTTGCCCGATCCTGACTCGCCGACCAAGCCGAGCGCCTCGCCTTGGCTTATGTGCAGCGACACGCCGCTGACGGCGGGATGCGATCCCTTGCGCCCGTCATAGGCGACGGACAGCTGGTCTACGTTCAGAACCGAGGAGGACATGGAGACTTGAAACCACTTTCTTCGAGCGCTGCCATCGAGGGCAATCGCTTCCGCTTTCGGAGTGCATTATCTCTATAAAATTACTCGGATTAAGCCGAAGCGCAATCTACCTTTCATGCCTCAGGAGAGATTGTCGCCGTCTGCCGAGGCAGCGCGACGGTCTCCGGAGCAGATCTGGAAGGAGGCCGTCATGGCTCGAGACCACATGATCCTCAGCGCATTCTTCTTCAACCCGCAGGGCGATCACCGGATGTCGTGGCGCCATCCCAGGGCGCCGGAACGGGAGGTGCTGGACTTCGAATTCTACCGCGATCTCGTGCAGGCGGCCGAGCGCGCCAGGATCGACACCATCTTCGTCGCCGACCACGTTTCGATTTGGGATTCGGTCAAGAGCGGCGTCGCCCACTACGCCAATGCGCGCCTCGAACCGCTGACGCTGCTCTCGGCGCTGGCGGGCGTGACCAAGCATATCGGCCTGATCACCACGGCATCGAGTTCCTACAGCGAGCCCTACAATGTGGCGCGCATGTTCGCCTCGCTCGACCACATCAGCAAGGGCAGGGCGTCGTGGAACGTCGTCACCTCGGCGATGGACGAGGAGGCGCGCAATTTCGGCCGCGACGGCAATATCGAACATGCGTTCCGCTACGAGCGTGCGGCCGAATTCCTCGATATCGTCAAAGCGCTGTGGGACAGCTGGGAAGACGAGGCGCTGCTGATCGACAAGGCGTCGGGCTATTTCGCCGATCCCGACAAGGTCCATCCCATCGATCACAAGGGCAAGCACTTCAAGGTGCGCGGCCCGCTCAACGTCTCGCGGCCGCCGCAAGGCCATCCGCTGATCGTCCAGGCCGGCTCGTCCGAGGACGGCAAGAACTTCGCCACCGCCCAGGCCGATGCGCACTTCGCCATCTACAGCACCAAGGAGGATGGCATCAAATACCGGCAGGACATCAACGAGCGTCTCGCCCGCCACGGCAGGCGGCCGGAGAGCTTCAAGATCCTGCCCGGTATCCTGCCTGTTGTCGCCGCCTCCGAAGCGGAAGGCCGGGAAAAGCAGGAATATCTGCAGACCTTGCTGCCCGACCAGGTCGGCATCGACCTTCTGTCGAGCTGGAGCGGGCTGGACCTGTCGGTGTTCCCGCCGGACGGGCCGCTGCCGCCGCTGCCGGACGAAAGCACCTTCAATGGCGGGCGCACCTCGCTTAACCGGGTCAAGCAGTGGGCGAAGCAGAATCTCAGCCTGCGCGAGATCGCCCGCAAGCTCGCCAACAGCGGTTCGGTGCCGACGGTCGCCGGCACGCCGGTGCAGATCGCCGACCAGTTGCAGGACTGGTTCGTTTCCGGTGCCGCCGACGGCTTCAACCTGATGTTCCCGCTGCTGCCGGAGGACTGGGTGAATTTCGCCGAACAGGTGGTGCCGGAGCTGCAGCGCCGCGGCGTATTCCCGACCGAATACGCGCCGGGAACGCTGCGCGACCGGTTCGGCCTGGCGCGGCCAGCCAATCGCTTCGCCGAACAACGCGACAATGCGCGCGCGGTGTCCTGACGTCAGGCCGGGAGAACGATCATGACCGTTGCACCAAGATTGCAGCCCCGCGAAGCCACCGCGCCGCAGCTCGTCAATGTCCTGCACAGCCCCAAGCGCGTGCGCGTCAAGTTCGGCGGCCGCACCATCGCCGACAGCCGCAACGTGCTCGTGCTGCGCTCCAACCATTTCCTGCCGATCTATTTCTTCCCGCCGTCAGCGGTCGACCCGTCGGTGCTGAGACCCTCACTGCATCGCGAACCGCACCCGGTCGGTGGCGAAACCGCCTATTGGGATATCGACAGCGGTGACAGGCGCAGCGCCAACGCGGCCTGGGCGTTCGTGTCGCCACCGGATGAAAACCTGGCGCCTCTGGCCGGCCGCATCGCCTTCACCTGGAAAGCCGTCGACCAATGGTTCGAGGAGGAAGAGGAAGTCTTCGTCCACGCCCGCGATCCCTACGCACGCATCGATGTGCTGCAGAGCTCCAGCCATGTGCAGGTCTGGTTCGACGGCGAGCCGATCGCCGACAGCCACCGCCCGGTTCTGCTTTTAGAGACGCATCTGCCAACGCGTTTTTATCTGCCCGCGGAAGACATCCGGCTGGAGCGGCTGACGGCGTCCGTCACAACGACGCGATGTCCTTACAAGGGCATCGCCTCCTATTGGTCCGGCCTGCTGAGCGACGGCTCGGTGCGCCCTGACATCGCCTGGAGCTACCGGGATCCCATAGAGGAAATACCCAAGATCAAGGGCCTCATCGCCTTCTATCCGCAGGCCGTCGACCGCATCCATCTCGACGGCGAACCCGTCGCATAGGTTTTCAATCTTCATTTCAGAGCAGGGGTTTGACATGACCAAACGCAGAGATATCGACGCAGTTCGCAACCTGTCGGGGGACATCTGGAATGTCGCCGTCGATGAATATCAGGGCGGCTTTCTCAAACGCCGCGATCTCCTGAAATATGCAGCACTGCTCGGCTTGACCGGCTTTGCCGCCTCGCAGGGGCTTGGAGGTGCGCGCGCCGCGGCCGCTGCCGGCGGCACGGTTCGCGTCGGGCTCGGCCAGCCGACCAAGGCGATCGATCCGGTTTCGGTCACCGATCCGGCCAGCATCGGGGTGATCAGCCAGGTCGGCGAGTATCTGATCCTCGACGATCCGAAGGATGGTCTGCAGCCGAAGCTGGCTCTGTCCTGGGAAGCAAACGAGACGGCCAGTCGCTGGACCTTCAAATTGCGGCCAGGGGTGAAATTCCACAATGGCCGCGCGGTCACCGCTAGGGATGTTGTGGCGAGCTTCGAGCGGCTGGTCGATCCGGCCAGCGGCTCGTCGGCGTTGTCGGCCTACAAGGGCATCCTGTCCAAGGGCGGCGCCAAGCTGGTCGATGACGAAACCGTCGCCTTCGACCTCGATGGCCCAAACAGCAACTTCCCCTTCTATGTCTCCTCAGACGTCTACAACGCCGTCATCCTGCCGGCCGACTATGCCGGCGATTTCGAGAAGAATTTCAACGGCACGGGTCCGTTCAAGCTGGAATCCTTTCGTCCCAAGCAAGGCGCCAGCTTCGTTCGCAATGAAGACTACTGGGGCGACAAGGCGCTGCCCGACCGGGTCGAGATCAAGTTTTTCGACGACGAGCAGGCGCAGGTGCTGGCGCTGCAGGCCGGCCAGCTCGACGTCATCCCGAGCACGACGCGCCTGGAGCTGGCGATCGAGGGCAATCCCAATTTCAAGCTGCTGAGCGTGCAGGCAAGCTCGCATGATCAGGTGCATCTCAGAACCGACCAGGCGCCGTTCACCGACAAGCGCATCCGCCGCGCGCTGGCGCTCACCATCGATCGCGAGGCGGTGGTCAAGGGCCTGCTCAAGGGCCGTGCCATCGTCGGCAACGACACCCCGTTCGCGCCGATCTTCCCTTCCGCCGATCCGTCTGTGCCACAGCGCAAGCAGGACATTGCGGAAGCCAAGCGCCTGCTTGGTGAGGCGGGCGTGCCGAACGGCTTCGAGGTGACGCTGACCACCGAACTCGCCTATGACATTCCCGACTATGCGGTGATCATCCAGAACTTCGCCAGGAAGGCCGGCATCGACGTCAAGCTCAACGTCCTGCCGCAGGACGCCTATTACGGCTCGGCGACCTTCGGTAGCTCGCCCTGGCTGGATTCGGTGCTCGGCATCACCGACTACGGCCATCGCGGCACGCCCGACATCTTCCTCAACGCCACGCTGAAGAGTTCGGGAGCTTGGAACGCGGCGCATTTCAACAACCCGGCCTATGATGCGCTGCTGCTCGACTACTCTAAGGCGCGTGATCTGCAGGCACAGCGCCTCGTTGCCGGCAAGATCCAGACCTTGCTGCTTGACGAGACGCCGGCGATCATCAGCTACTTCTCGCAATACAGCCGGATCGTCAGCTCGAAGGTCGAGGGCGTGCGCTTCACCGCGATCTCGCATCTGCTGCTCGACCGCGTTTCCTTCGTCCAGGCATGATCGCGACATGCTGACCGGTCGCATTCTGTCAGCGCGTCTGGGCACACTTGTCCTCACGCTGTGGCTGGTCAGCATCCTGGTGTTCTTCGCCGGGCAGGTCCTGCCCGGCGATGTCGGCCGTGTGATGCTCGGGCCTTTTGCCGATGCGCAGGCGGTGGCGGAACTGAACAAGCGGCTGGGCGCCGATCAGCCGGTTCTCGTCCAGTACTGGCTCTGGTTCAGCAAGGCCGTCACCGGTGACTTCGGCACCTCGCTGTCGATGCGCGGGCCGGTGGCGCCCTTCGTGCTGGAAAGCCTCAAGCGCTCCGCCGCCCTTGCCGGCATTATTCTGATTTTTCTCATTCCGCTTGGCGTTGGTGCCGGCGTCGTTGCGGGTCTCAATGCGGGCCGCTTGATCGACCGGCTGATCGTGATGGCAGGCGTCTCCTTCGGCATTGTGCCTGATTTCGTTTCTGGCCTGATGCTGCTCATCGTTTTCGGCCTGTGGCTGAACTGGTTCCCGATCTCCGGTGTTGCGCCCGATGGCGCGGGCTTCTGGACGCATGGCTATTATCTGATCCTGCCGGCGCTGCCGCTGGTGCTGAACCTTGCCGGCTACATCGCCCGGATGACGCGGGCAGGGGTGATCGAGGCAATGGCCGCCGATTATACGCGCACCGCCGTCCTGAAAGGGCTCGAGCGGCGCGAGATCATCTTTCGGCACGTGCTGCGCAACGCGCTGACGCCGACCATCGCGGTGCTGGCGACGCAGACCGGCTACATGCTTGGCGGGCTGGTGGTGATCGAGGCGCTGTTCGGCATCCAGGGGCTTGGCAATCTGGTTCTGAATGCGGCCAAGGCACGCGATTTCCCGATGCTCGAGGCCGGGGTGCTGGTGATGGCGGCAATCTTCGTGCTGTCGGCGGCGGCCGGCGACCTCGTACTGGCGCTGCTCGATCCGCGGCAACGCCGCCGGACCTCGCCATGACAGATCTGGCGGAGTTTCCCGCACCACCGCGCTCCGTGGCCGGCTTTCCGGCAGTGCGCCGGATACGCAGTGCTTTCGCCGGATTGCCGCCGTCGGTCGTGGTCGGATCGCTGCTGCTTCTGTTCTGGGTCGTGTGCGCCATAGCAGGCAACCTCTTCGTTCCCTACGATCCCTATGCCGAGGATTTCCTGGCGATGCTGACGCCGCCCGACGCGCTGCACTGGTTCGGGACCGATCAGCTCGGCCGCGACGTGCTGTCCCGCATAGTCGTCGGATCGCGCGACATCCTGCTGGTTGCGCCGCTGGCGACGCTGGCCGGTGTCGCCGCCGGCAGCATCATCGGGTTGGTGCTCGGCTATTTCGACGGCCTGGTCGATGCCATCGGCGCGCGGCTGCTCGATACGCTGATGGCGTTTCCGTTCATCGTTCTCGTCACCATGACGCTGGTGGCCATCGGCCCGTCCAATGTAACGGTCATCCTGGTGATCGGCATCGCCTACGCGCCGCTGGTGGCGCGCACCGTCCGCGCCGCCGTGCGCGAGCAGAAGGAGCGCGACTATGTCAGCGCTGCGCGGCTTGGCGGCGAGGGCCCGCTCGCCATCATGTTTCTGGAGATACTGCCCAACATCAGGGAAACGATCTTGATCGAGCTGGTCACAAGGCTGGGCTACGCGTTCTTTTCGATCGCGACGCTGAGCTTTCTCGGCCTCGGCATCCAGCCGCCATCGGCCGACTGGGGACTGGCTGTCGCCGACGGCTATGGCTTCCTGACCGGCGGCAAATGGTGGGTCGTCGTCTTCAATTCCGCGGCAATCGTCTCACTGGTCATGGCGACCAACCTGATCGCGCAAGGCATCGGCGCGTTTGAAAATAGCGATGCATGAGCCTGGATTGGGCGCGTCGAAAAATCTCTTTTGCATTGAAGCCTGACGCGCATCCTTATATCGCATGGCTATGAAGAAAATCGGTTTCCTGTCGTTCGGGCACTGGACGCCCTCGTCGCAATCGCAAGTGCGCTCGGCATCGGACGCGCTTTTGCAATCCATCGAGCTGGCGATCGCCGCCGAGCAACTGGGGGCGGATGGGGCCTATTTCCGTGTGCATCATTTCGCCCGCCAGCTCGCTTCGCCGTTCCCGCTGCTGGCAGCCGTCGGAGCCAAGACCAGCCGCATCGAGATCGGCACCGCCGTCATCGACATGCGCTACGAGAACCCGCTCTACATGGCCGAGGACGCCGGTGCTGCCGACATCATCGCCGGCGGCCGCCTGCAGCTCGGCATCAGCCGCGGCTCGCCCGAGCAGGTGATCGATGGCTGGCGCCATTTCGGCTATGCGCCGCCGGAAGGCCAGAGCGACGCCGACATGGCGCGGCATCATGCCGAGGTCTTCCTCGAGACGCTGCGGGGCGAGGGGTTCGCCCAGCCCAATCCACGTCCAATGTTCCCCAACCCGCCCGGCCTCTTGCGCCTCGAGCCGCATTCGGAGGGTTTACGCGAGCGGATCTGGTGGGGTGCTGCCACCAACGCCACGTCGGAATGGGCGGCCAAGCTCGGCATGAACCTGCAGAGCTCGACGCTCAAATTCGACGAGAGCGGCAAGCCGTTCCACATCCAGCAGGCCGAGCAGATCCGCATCTACCGCGAAGCCTGGAAAGCGGCCGGTCACAGTCGCGAGCCGCGCGTCTCGGTCAGCCGCAGCATCTTCGCGCTGGTCGACGATCGCGACCGTGCTTATTTCGGCCGCGGCAATGAGGGCCGCGACCAGATCGGCTTCATCGAGGAGAACACCAAGGCGATCTTCGGGCGCAGCTATGCGGCCGAGCCGGATGTGCTGATCAAGGAATTGGCGCAGGACGAGGCAATCGCCGAGGCCGACACGCTGCTGCTCACCGTTCCGAACCAGCTCGGCGTCGACTACAATGCGCATGTCATCGAGGCGATCCTGACCCATGTCGCGCCGGCGCTGGGCTGGCGCTGACGCCAGATAGATCGAAGCGGAGTGCTCCAAGGGAGGGACACCATGCCAAAGAAGGCCTTGATCGCTTGGGGCGGCTGGGAGGGCCACACGCCGGAGCAGAGCGCGAAGATCGTTCGCAACCTGCTTGAACGCAACGGGTTCGACGTCACGCTCGGCGAGGGCACCGCGATGTTCGCCGATCCGGAGCTTGCTTCCTTCGATCTCATCGTGCCCGTCATCACGATGTCGACGATCGAAAAGGCCGAGTTGCAGAACCTTACGCTTGCCGTTCGCGGGGGAAGCGGGCTCGGCGGTTTCCACGGCACGATGGGCGACAGTTTCCGCAACGAGCCCGACTATCAGTTCATGACCGGCGGCCAATGGGTGGCGCACCCCGGCAATATCATTGACTATACTGTCGCGATCACCAGGCCGGACGAGCCGATCACATCGGGCATCAGCGATTTCGCCTACCGGTCGGAGCAGTATTACATGCATGTCGACCCGAGCAACGAAGTGCTGGCGACCACCACCTTCACCGACGCGCATTTTCCTGGGATAGGCGGCGTCGTCATGCCGGTCGTCTGGAAACGGCGCTATGGGGCGGGGAAGGTTTTCTACAGTTCCCTTGGTCACACTGCGGATGAGTTCGCGGTGCCGGAAATGGCGCTGATGGTGGAGCGGGGTTTGCTTTGGGCGGCGCGGGGGTAGCAGCAGGCGAAGTTCGTGAAAATCTGGTGGAATTCACAGGACATCTACGGAGATATCCAATGAACGATTTCAGTTGGTCCGCGCCCGCCACGCCTTCGATAAGGCTCTTGAGGCGGCCCTCGCAAAGACGATGGCCGAATTCAAGAGCAAGGCCAGTGCGGTGACGGTTCCCTCCCAGATGTGGGAGCTGGAAGCCTATTTGCGTGAACAGCGGCGGGATATCGATCGGACGTTCGACTACCGCTATTCGCAGCTCCTTTATGTCTTCGCTCATCTCATCCGAGCAGGCTACCTCGATGAAAAGCTGCTTGCCGGTCTGGCGCAAGACAAATTGGACGCCATTCGGCGGGACCTTGCCTTTGCGGCGGGACGCCCGGCCAGCGGATGACGACGGGAGGGAGTGCGGCCGTCCCAATCCCTGCCATGCTGGAAAAGCGGCCGTTGTTGTACTACCATCCCGTCACATGGCGAGGGGGATGAGATGGACCATCAGCGTACTGTTTTTCTGATCGGCGCAGGTTCCGTTGGTGACGACGAGCAAGCTGTGTTCACGCTGCACGTGAACGGCGCTGCCTGCAATCTGAAATGCAGTTATCGGGACAAGGTGATCGAGGCAGAAGAGGAAGACTTTTTCGAGGCTCTGTTCCAAATCCGTCAGGCACTCGAAGTCGATGGCCTGCTACCCTTCTGTTACGGAGCAAGCGCCAATGTTTATCCGGAAAATACCGTGATGGAGAAAAGTCACGGATTGATAGCCTGCAAGGTGAAGACGGGGCGATTTCCGCAAGAGAGCGATCTGGTCGACATATTTGATGATGGCGTCGACGTGGTTCCGGTTTTCGTCCATATGCAGCAGGAATTTTGGGAAGAATGGCTGACTTCGCTGCCTTCCTAGCGGCTGGCGTTCATCCAATCCCTCCGGTTACCAGATAGGCGCCGGCGCTGCGCCCATCCTCCAGCCGCACAATAGCCGTCACGATCGAGCCATACGAGCCACGCCAGACGCTGTGGAAGCGCTGGTGCTCTGCGGCCGGAACCAATGCCTGTCCACAGGAGCGCGCTCCGCTTCGCTGCATGGCGACAGGCTCGCCGTTGACATGCACCTTGACGCTGGCGTTTTCCGCCTCGGCGTCGATCGGCAGGTCGAGCGTGATGGTGATCTCGTCCTGATCGCCGGTCGTGCGCGTCTCGGCGGCAAGCGCGATGACGAGCGGAGGTGCCTTGCCGTTACCGGTTTGCGTGGGCCGGCGGGAAAATACATCTTCAGTCAGTTCCGGCGTGCGTGGGGGCAAGGTGCGGCGCCGGGTCGACTGTTCGAAATCGCCGGCCATGCGCAACAACCTGACATCATCATAGGCCTTGCCGGCGAAAGTCAGGCCGACCGGCATGCCGATATCGGCCATGGTTCCCATCGGCACGGTGACGGTGGGGATGCCGAAATGGCGCCA
Organism: Mesorhizobium sp. M7A.F.Ca.ET.027.02.1.1; assembly: GCF_004022985.1. Lineage (NCBI taxonomy): Bacteria > Pseudomonadati > Pseudomonadota > Alphaproteobacteria > Hyphomicrobiales > Phyllobacteriaceae > Mesorhizobium > Mesorhizobium sp. M7A.F.Ca.ET.027.02.1.1. The sequence goes on from NZ_RZOL01000034.1 coordinate 21,408, forward strand.
GACCAGATTGCCGTTGGCGACCCAGGTGCCATTGCGCCAGGCAAGGGCGGCGGACGCCTCGTCGATGTCTGCATCGGCCGGTCCGACATCGGCGGCCGCGGGCAGCACCACGGCGTCGATGCCATGGGCGTCCAGCCAGTCCTCGAAATCGATCCGCCTTGTCGCTTCGAGGCCCTTCAGGCCTTCTTCAATCGTCGGGATTTCCGTGACGGGCGTGACGCCGGACCGCGCCCGCTCGACATATTCCCTCAGGTCGAAGCCGCCCTCATAGCGGTCGGGCAGCGTGCCCGGCGGCTGCGGGAAGATCTTTGGGCCGTCGACCGAGACGAGATCGGGCAAAGACGGGTCGGCATTGGCGCGCAAAAAGTCGTCCCAGCCCCAGATGCTGAGATCCCAGAGCTCGCGGTCGGCGAACTCTGGGGGCACCAGCCCGCGCTCGACCATGGTGCGCGTGCCGGGGCGGTCGCGCTCATAGTTGGAAACGACGGGAAAATCGACCTCGACCACCTCGGCGCCAAGCCGCGTGAGATCGGCCGCGGCCCGCTCCCACAGGGCAAGCACCGAGGCGCGGGTTTCGATCGGCGCATCGGCCTCGCTGTCGCGGCCGATATACATTCTGGGCACGCCGAGCCGCTTGCCTTTCAACGACCCCGCCAGTGCGAGATCGGTATAGCGGGGCGGCCGCACAGCGGAGCTTTTCGGCAGCTCGACCCAGGGCTGCGCGCGCCAGAAATCGCCTCGCGTCTCGGGATCGTCGGCGACGATCACATCGAGCAGTTCGAGCATGTCGGGCATTGTCCGCGCGTGCGGCACCACGACATCCATGGTCGGCACCAGGGGCCAGTTGCCGCGCACCGAAATGACGCCGCGCGACGGGGTGTAGGCGACCACTGCATTGTTGGTGGCCGGCGCGCGGCCGGACGACCAGGTTTCTTCGCCAAGCCCGAAGGCGCAGAAGCTGGCCGCCGTCGCCGTGCCGGAGCCATTGGACGAGCCCGACGCGAAGGCGGCGGTCAGATAGTCGCCATTGTAGGGGCTCTCGGCGCGACCGTAGACGCCGCGCTGCATGCCGCCATTGGCCATTGGCGGCATGTTGGTCAGCCCGATCAGCACGGCGCCGCCGGCGCGCAGCCGGGCGATGGTGAAGGCGTCCTCATTGGCGATGAGATGCTCGAAGGCGGGCGAACCGGCGGCCACCGTCAGGCCTGACACCTTGTAACTGTCCTTGGCGGTGTAGGGGATGCCGTCGAGCGGTCCGAGCACGGCGCCGTTGCGGCGGCGCTGGTCGGAGGCCACCGCCTCCTCAAACATGTCAGGGTTGAGCACTGGGACGGCATTAAGGCTGATGCCGTGGCGGTCAAAATGCGCGATGCGCCTCAGATACGCCCCGACCAGTTCGACGCTGGTGGCGGTGCCGTCATCGAGCGCTCGGCGCAGTTGGTCTATCGTCGCTTCGACGAGGTGAAGGCTGGCGTCGGTCATCACTGGTTCCAGGCTTTCGTTACAATCCTATGGATGAGCGAGGCAGCTGGCTTCGGCAAGAGCCTATCGCGGTCTTCTCGGAACTTTTGTCCGGCTGGCGGTTTTGGATGTATGGTGTGATTCTGGAATGGCCAGGAGGGTATTGGCGATGACCATGAAATGCGTTGCGATCCTAGCTCTCGCTGTCGCCATGGGCTCAAGCGTTTGCGCCGCGGCGTTCGCTGGCGACCGGCATCACGACCGCCGGGTCCACTCCGAACGCTACGTTCCCGCCGAAGGCGATCTCATCGACATCCTCTTCGGCGGCCCGCGCTACTACGATCAGCAGTTGGTGACGACGGCGGCCGGCGCGTGCTCCTACCATCGCGTCGGACCCGACGCGAATGCGGTGAACAAGATCAACGATCATCACTGTGGGAAGTAGGCGGCAGGCAGCGCCTCAGCGCCCGTCACTCTCCTTCATCCGCTCGATGATCTCGGCCATCAGCGCCAGGTCGCGGCGTGAATCGGCGAGGTCGGTCAGAGGCTTTGTGCCTTCGGTGATGTGGCGGTGGAAAATCTCGAGTTCATTCGAGAAAGCATCGCCGTAGAGAGGCCCGAAGGTTTTCGTCACCGGGCCGAGCGGGCCGGCATCGGTGACCTCCATCCGCGTCGGCAGGCTTCGGATGTAGGGCGTGTCGTAGAGAATGCGCACACGCCTGGTGTTCGAGCGCACCTCGATCATGGCGTCGAACAGGCCGAGATCGTCGACCACCGCGTCGTAGAGACAAGCGAAATGGCCGTAGTCGAAGGTGACTGATGTGTTGGCGCCGCCATTGGTGCGGTGCGCGGCCAGCACGCGCGCCGGCTCGCCGATCAGCCCGCGCATCGCCGAAATGTGATGCGAGGAAAGTGCCGTCAGCCCGCGATAGGCGCGCACCAGGTCGGCCGGCGCGTCGGCGCCGACCACCTCGCGGATCAGCGCGTCGCGTTCGCTTGCGCCACGCGCCAGCAGGGTAGGGTCTATGTCGTTGGGATAGAGGACGTTCTGGCTCTTCTTGAGAAAGTGCCGGCCTTCCGAGATCAGGTCGAAGATTCGGACATGGGTGATGTCGGCGTATGCCGGCAGTTCGTCCCTGGCCGCCAGATAGGCCGGCGCGTAGCGGCGCATATAGCCGACGAACAGGGTCTTGTCGTAGCCCGGCATCAGCGCCAGCAGATCGTCGATTTCGCGCACCGTCAGGCAGGCGGGCTTTTCCAGCAGGATATGCTTGTTGGCAGCAATCGCCGCCCGCACGAAGCGGCTGTGGGTGTCGTCGGACGACAGCACGAACACCGCGTCGATGTCGGGCGAACTAATCAGCGCCTCGGCCGTGTCGAAGGCCTTTGCCGTCGCAAATTCGGAGGTGACGAGTGACACCAGGCTGGGCGACACGTCGTACACGCCCGCGATCACCCAGCGGTCGCGCTGATCGCCCAGCACAGGCAGATGGATCGACTGCGCGACCTCTCCAAGACCTATCAGTCCGACACGAATTGGTGCCACAGGCGAACTCCCTTTGATTTCAAGTCTGATGCTGCAGGACTATGCCGCGCCGGTTACCAGCGCGACGAGCTCGTTTCCGGACGTTTCGGAAGCGCGCACGGTCGCCGCCATCTTTCCGGCCCGCATCACCCAGATCTGGTCGGACAGGCGGCGGACCTGATCGAAATTGTGGCTGACCAGGATGACTGAGACCGACTGCTCGCGCAGACGCCGGATCAGAGCCTCGACATTGGCCGTCTCCTGCACGCCGAGTGCTGCCGTCGGTTCGTCCATCACCACCAGCTTGGCGCCGGAGCCGACAGCGCGGCAGATCGAGATCGCCTGCCGCTGGCCGCCCGACAAGCGCCGCACACGCTGGTTGATCGACGGCACGTTGATCGACAGCCGCGACAGCATGGAACGGGCCTCGCGCTTCATCGCCTTGCGATCGAGGAAAGCGAACGGCCCGATGCGGCGCACGATCTCGCGGTTGAGGAACAGGTTCTGCGCGACCGTCAGTTCGTCGATCAGCGCCAGGTTCTGGTGCACGGTCTCGATGCCGGCCTTGCGTGCCTCGTCGGGGTTGGCGAAGGGCCGCGCCCGGCCGTCGAAGAACAAATTGCCGGTGTCCGGCTGATGCACGCCGACCAGGCTGCGGATCAGCGTCGACTTGCCGGCGCCATTGTCGCCGATGACGGCGGTGACCTCGCCGCGACGGGCCTGGAAGGCGACGTCGGTGAAGGCGCGGATGCCGCCGAAATGCTTGCTCAGCCCTTCGCAGGCGATGATCGCCTCAGCGGCGGGGATGTGATGGGGCGCGCTCATTTCTGATACCGCATGATCAGGGCCGCCAGCACCACGATGGCGCCCACGGCAAGCGGTTGGTAGAAGGCCGAGACGTTGAGCAAGGTCAGGCCGTTGACGAGTGCTGTGAGCATCAGCGCGCCGATCGCCGGTCCCAGAATGCTGGCGCGGCCGCCGAACAGGCTGACGCCGCCCAGCACCACCGCCGCCACCGAGTTCAAGAGCAGGCTGGTGTTGATCTGCGGTTCGGCCGAGCCGATGCGGGCGACCAGAAGAATGGCCGCGATGCCGGCGCAGAAGCCCGAGATTGTATAGGCGGCGATCTTGACCCGGTTGGTGCGGATGCCCAGCGCGCCGGCACTTTCGGTCTGGCCGCCGGTCGCCAGCAGATGCACGCCGAAGCGTGTGTGGTAGAGTGCGATATGCGCGACGATGACGGCTGCGATTGCTACCCAGACCGGATAACCGAACGGTCCGAGCGAGCCGGAAGCGAGCCTGAGCAGGAAGGTCGAGCCGACCATGGTCGGTTCGCCGCCCGACAGGATGAGGCCAAGGCCGGTGATGCCTGACAGCGTGCCGAGCGTCACCACGAAGTCGGGGATCTTGCCTGCGGTGATGATCAGCCCGTTGAGGAAACCGACGGCGCTGGTGGCGAGAACCGCGAGCCCGCAGGCGACGAAGATGCCGTAGCCGGCGGCGTTGACGAGGCCGAGGATGATGGCGCCGAGCATGACGGCTGCCGCCAGCGACAGGTCGATGCCCGAGGTGGCGATGACGAAGGTCTGGCCGATCGACAGCACCACCAGGATCGCCGCCGCCAACAGCAGCGCCTGCAGATTGGCGACGCTGAGAAAGACCGGCTGGGCGATGCCGAAGACGATGACGAGGCCGACCAGGCCGACGACGGATGCCCAGTCGGCCCAGAAGGACGGATCGAGGAGGAGAGCCGCCAGGGAGGGACGGCTCTCCTCAGCACCCGCCGAATGGGCGGCGGGTGCGTTGTCTGCTGGTGTGCTCACTTCAGCATCTCGCGGAAGGGATCGGGATAGTCGCCGCCGGGCCGCGGGAAGTTCTTCAGCGAGGCTTCGGCATTGTCCTTGTTGATCAACAGCACCGGCGCCGGCACGTTGGCCGGCAGTTCCTTGCCCTTGGCGGCCACTGCACAGGCCTCGAGGCCCATGGCGCCGACAACATAGGGATATTGGGCGACGGTGGCGGTGAGTTCGCCTGCCGCAATCGACTTGAGCGCGTCGACGATGCCGTCGAGGCCGATCACCTTGACGTCCTTGCCCGAGGTCCGCACGGCGCGCTCGACGCCGAGCGCCATGATGTCGTTGGCGGCGAAGAAGCCGGCGAGATCCGGGTGCGCGGCGAGAATATCGGTGGCGGCGGTCAGCGCCTTTTCGCGATCCCAGTCGGCGCTGACCATCACCACGATGTCGAGTTTGCCTTCCACCGCCTGCTTGAAGCCCTTGATGCGGGCGTTGGAGCCGACATCGCCGATGATGCCGGCGACCAGCGCGACCTTGGAGCCCTTCGGCACCAGCTTCAGCATCTCTTCGCCGGCCAGCGCGCCGGCGGCGACATTGTCGGTGCCGATATAGGTCGAGACGGCAAAGCCGGCGGCCTTGGCCTGTTCGGGGTCTATGGTCGAGTCGATGTTGACGATCGGCTTTTTCTTCTGGGCGACCGGCACCAGCGCCTGGACGAGATTGGAGACGCTGATCGGGTTGACCAGGTAGCAATCGAAATCCTGCATGGCCATGGCGGTCAGGCGGTCGGCCTGGCCGGTGGCGTCACCCATATTGGCGGCGGCCTGGACGCTGACATTCACGCCGTTTGCCTTGGCCTGTTCCTCGATGCCCTTCTGCATGGTCTGGAAGAACGGATTGTCGAGGCCTTTGACGATGGCCGCGACTTTCGCCGTATCCTCGGCATGGGCGGGCGCTGCGACGATGGCTGCAAGCATGCCTGCGCCAAGCAGGTTCGTGCCAAGCTTCAGGCAATTGAACATACGCATGGTTTTTCCTCCTCCTGATTGTTTTATGGGCTGCATCAATGTCGCTGTCCGGTGACTGCAATGTTAGACGGCGCGCAAGCGACCCCGGCGCCTGGCGCGATGGTCCCGCCAACAGATTGCTGCCCGCTTTGGAATCTGCGGACTGCAGCCCAGGTTCGGGCACTTTTCGATGTCAGGCATTGCTCCTCCCAGAGCGCCGGCCGATGCCAATCCTGCGTTTGCGCATGTTTTGTAAAAAATTGACACGCGTCAAGATTTAAAATTGGTGCGTAGCGATTTTGACTATGCACCCTTGGGCATGACTGTCCTGCCGGCATGCGCTACAACCAAGGCGCGAAAAATGTGCCGGCCTAAGGAACCACTTGGGGATAGCGGCGTTAGTCGCTACTTTTGCGCAAGAGGGAGGTTTCGGGTGAGGCGTTTAGAGATCCTGGAAGAACCAACGGGTACATTTTCGATTTTCGACGCGATCACGGGGTTGCCGGCAATGGTCGAAGAGGGGGCATGCACCGGGCTTTATCGGCACGAAGTGCCGCAGGAGCTGCTTGCAGCGGTTGAAACGGTCCAACCCGGCGATTTTTCGCCGCTGCCTTCATTGGCCGCTTTGAATGACTGGCGGGTCGATAAAGACGATCTGCTGGCGTGAGCAAAGCCGCCCGCGATCGCATCAAAAAACATACCGTATGGGAAAATCACGCAC
>NZ_RZOL01000350.1:0-6614 GCF_004022985.1 Mesorhizobium sp. M7A.F.Ca.ET.027.02.1.1
CCCTTGGGAAAGCCACCTTGTGTTGCACGCTGTCCGCGGACCTCTATCATTGATCGGGTCGCGCACGTTCGGTTGTTGAGCGCCGGGACAAGGTGCGGCGCGAGCCAGCCTATTGCATATCCGGCTACGTGGCGCCATCGTCCATCATGTGCGTCGTTCCGAGCGGAAATTTTGCGGAATATTTTCAGCTACTTGTGGGTGCATTCTAATGCCCCTTCGTATCGGGCGGCTTGAACTCGCTATCTCTGCGGGAATTGGAAAGTCGGCGACGGCGCCGCTCATTGCACGCATCACGCAGCCGTTTCCCGCCATTTTGGCTTTCGCGCAACACTGCGATGGCCGCAGCGGGGCGCCGATCACATTTCGACTGGACATGACTTAGTTCTGCCGCACTCTGCCTGTCCGGGAGGTATCGTGAGAATAGACAGGCCTTTCGGCCGGAGTTGGAAATTCAGGCGTGCCTTTGAAGAAGATTTTTGCCGTTCTCCTGGCCTTGTTCGTCGCCGGCTGCGCCGGCCAGCAAACACAGGAATTGCTGGGCAGCGCCATGGTGTCCGCGCCGGTGACGGAGATCGCCGGCAATCACTCGATCTTCATCGCCACGACGCGCAAGAAATCCGACGATCCCAACAAGGTTTTCGACGGCGAACGCTCGGCGACGCTGAACTATGCCCGCGTCAACGTCACCGTTCCGGGGCTTCACAAGACCGGCCAGATCGAGCGCCGCTCGCGCGGCAAGTCGGACGACCCGGCCAAATATTTCATGGCTTCCGAGGTCGTCGGCTACGACACGCAGCCGAAATTCTCCAGCGCGCTCAACGCCGACATCGCGGCGCGTGGCGGTCGCGTCATGGTCTTCGTGCATGGCTACAACACCGGCTTCGATGCCGCCGTCTATCGCCTCACCCAGATCGTCCACGATTCCGGCTATCCCGGCACACCAGTGCTGTTTTCCTGGGCATCGGGCGCAAGGACCACCGACTACGTTTATGACAAGGAAAGCGCCAGCGCCGCCCGCGACCAATTGGAGGTGACGCTCAGGATGCTGGAGCAGTCCGGCGCGCGGCGCATCGACATCGTCGCGCATTCGCTCGGGACCTGGGTCACCATGGAAACGCTGCGGCAGATGGCCATCACCGGCGACCGCGATCTCGGCGGCAAGCTCGGCGACGTGGTGCTGGCCTCGCCCGACATCGATGTCGACGTGTTCAAGAGCCAGATGCGGCGCTATGGCAAGCCCGACAAGCCGTTCATCCTGCTGTTGTCGGACGACGACCGCGCGCTGCGGCTCTCCGGCCTGATCGCCGGATCCCGGCCGCGCGTCGGCGACTACAAGGATGCCGCCGATCTCGCCTCCTATGGCGTGACGGTCGTCGACCTGTCCAAGGTCAAGGGATCGGACAGCTTCAACCATACGAAGTTCGCCGACAATCCGACGCTGGTGAAGATGATCGGCCAGCGGCTACGCGAGGATGACGGCTTTGCCAGCGACCGTGACGTGACAGACCGCATCAGCCTGCTTGGACAATAGATGCGGTCCCGCGGTTTTCGCCGTGCCTGTTCACCATTGCGGATGTATCGATTCACTTTGAACTGGACCGCGCCGGTCTCCGGCCTTATCGGAATAGCCAGCGACGTCATGCGTTTGACGTCCCCCTTTGCGGGAGCCGGCGTATGACCATGCGTTCGAAGAGTTATCTCGTCGTTGCATTGGCGCTCGCTGTCACCGGCTGCGCCGGCGGCAAAACGCACGACCTGCTCAACAAGACGACGGTCACGGTGCCCGCTTCCGACATCGTGGCCACGCATGAAATCTTCGTCGCCACGACACGCCAGAGGGCAACCAAGGACCCGCGACAGGTGTTCGACGGCGATCGCTCGCTGACCACCAGCTTTGCCCGTGTCGACGTCACCGTCCCGAAAAACCATCAGGTCGGCGCCATCGAGCGGGCCAAGGGATCCGCGAACAGCAATCCGGCCAAGGATTTCACCGCCAAGGACGTCACCTTCTATGAAGGCGCGCCGCAATTCGCCAAGGCGGTCGGCGCCGACATCGCCATGCGCGGCGACCGTGCGCTGGTTTTCGTGCACGGCTTCAACAACGGCTTCGATGACGGCATCTACCGGCTGACGCAGATCGCCCACGACACGAAATATCCCGGCACGCCGGTGCTGTTCTCGTGGGCATCGAGCGGCAAGACCACGGGTTACATCTACGACAAGGAAAGCGCCAACGCAGCGCGCGACGACCTCGAGGCGACGCTCAGGATGCTGGCCAAGACCAAGGTCAAGAGCATCGACATCATCGCCCATTCGATGGGGACCTGGGTGACCATGGAGGCTCTGCGCCAGCTTGCCATCACCGGCGATCGCGATCTCGACGACAAACTCGGTTACGTCATCTTGGCCTCGCCCGACATCGATGTCGACGTGTTCAAGAAACAGATGATCCGTTACGGCAAACCCGACAAGCCATTCGCCATCCTGCTCTCGGCGGATGACCGGGCTCTCAAGCTGTCCTCCCTGATCTCGGGCGATAAGCCGCGCGTCGGCGATTACGGCGATGCGGCCGACCTCGCCAGCTATGGCGTGTCGGTGGTCGACCTTTCCCAGGCCAAGGGCGGCGACCGCCTCAACCACGCCAAATTCGCCGACAACCCGATGCTGGTGCAACTGCTCGGCGACCGGCTGCGGGCGCCTGCCGGCCTTGCCTCGGACGAGCCCGTCCCGACTCAGCTCAACAATCTCGGCCAGGGCCTCGGCAAGGCCGTCGGGTCGGTCGCGGAAATCGTCATCACCACGCCGTTCAAGGTGCTGACCATCGCCACCGGCGGGTGAGCCAGCGGGCGACATTGGTCCTAGGATTGTTGAGTTCGGGTCAGGCCGAGCCGAAAGTGGTGGTTTTCGAGAACCGGAGCGGAGCGTACTTAAGTACGTGAGCACCGGAAGCGCAGAAAATCGCTAGTTGCAGGCCGGCATGGCCTGAATATCAACAATCCTAGACGAACAGATCGACCTTCTGGAATGTCGTCACGTCGATCAGGCCGACATCGGAAATCCTGAGTTCGGGGATGACGACCAGCGCCAGCAGCGAGTGCTGCATGTAGGCGTTGTTCAGCGAACAGCCCATCTTGCGCATCGCCTCGGTGAGCTTCTCTGCCTTGGCCGCGACGATCTCGGCCCGCTCGTCCGACATCAGCCCGGCGATCGGCATTTCGACCAGCGCCAGTTCCTTGCGCTTGGAGAACAGCACGACGCCGCCGCCGACCGCACCCAAGCGATTGACGGCCAGCGCCATGTCCTGCTTGTTGGTGCCGACGCAGATGATGTGATGGGCGTCATGCGCGACGCTGGACGCCATGGCGCAGTCGCCCATATAGCCGAAGCCGGAAACGAAGGCGTTGGTGACGCCGCCCGTGCCCCGGTGGCGCTCGACCAGCGCGATCTGGCAGATGTCGTTGCGGCGGTCCATGGCGACCAGCCCGTCCTCGACCGGCAGATCGGCCTCCAGCGCGCGCGTCGGCGCCTGGTTCTCGATGACGCCGATGACACGCACCCGCACCTCGTTGGCGCCTTTGGGAGCAACGATATCGAAGTCGCCGCCCTTCAGCTTCTTGCCGAGCTTGACGGTGTTCTTCGCCGTCTTCGGGTAATCATAGGCCGGAATGTCGATTTCGAGCTTGCCGCCCTTGGCCAGCCTGACGCCGCGTGCATAGACCTCGTCGATGGTCATTGCGGCGAGATCCGAGACGATCAGCAGGTCGGCCAGCCGCCCCGGCGCGATCGAGCCGATCTCGCGCTCGAGTCTGAAATGCTGGGCGGTGTTGAGCGTCGCCATCTGGATCGCCGTCACCGGCTTCAACCCCTGTTGGATGGCGTGGCGCACCACGCGGTCCATATGGCCTTCCTGGACCAGCGTGCCGGAATGGCTGTCGTCGGTGCACAGGATGAAATTGCGCGGGTCGATGCCGCTCTCCGTCACCGCCTTGATCTGCGAGGCGACGTCGTACCAGGCCGAGCCGAGCCGCAGCATCGCCTTCATGCCCTGGCGCACACGGGCGATGGCATCCTCGGCGCGTGTGCCCTCATGATCGTCCTCGGGACCGCCGGCGGCATAGCCATGGAACGGCAGGCCGAGATCGCGCGAGGCATAGTGGCCGCCGACCGTTTTCCCCGCTTTCACCGTCGCGGCGATCTCGCCCGACATGACAGGATCGTTGGCGGCGACGCCGGGGAAATTCATCACTTCGCCAAGACCGATGATGTTTTCCCAGCTCATTGCCTCCGCGACATCGGCGACCGTCAACTCGGCGCCTGCATGCTCCAGCCCGGGCGCCGAGGGCACGCAGGACGGCATCTGTACATGCACGTTGATGGGCATGGCGACGGCCTCGTCATGCATCAGCCGCACGCCCGGCAGGCCAAGCACATTGGCGATCTCGTGCGGGTCGATGAACATAGAGGTGGTGCCGTGCGGAATAACGGCCCGGCAGAACTCGGTCACCGTCACCATGCCGCTCTCGACATGCATATGCGCGTCGCAGAGGCCGGGCACCAGATAGCGCCCGCCGGCGTCGACCACCTTGGTGCCCTGGCCGATGGCATGGCTGGCGTTCGGCCCGCAATAAGCGAAACGACCGCCGGCAATGGCGATGTCGGTGCCGGCGATGATCTCGCCCGAATGGACGTTCACCCAACGGCCGTTGCGGACGACCAGGTCAGCGGGTTTGCGCCCCATGGCGACATCGACCAGATGTGTCGCCATCTCGGTCCACGGTCTGGGTTTTGCGGGCGTTGCTTTCGTCATTCGCGATTCCTTCGGTTGTTGCCAGTCTCGCAAATGTCGGCGGGCGCCGCCAGAGCCGTCGGGCCAACACACCGCGGCAGACTGAGCTTGTTGACTAATCTGGCCAAAGCGCGATGCTGGCTACGGACCGAGCCGTAAGGGGGAAACATGACCCGTTTTTGCAAAGTGTTCGCCATCGTCATCTTGTTCGCCGCCTCGAGCGCTTTTGCCGCCGCCGAGGAACGTTGGCAGACCTTGCCGGAGCCTGCGGCCATGCCCAAACCCGATCAGAGCGGATATGCGCCGGTGAACGGCATCCAGATGTACTACGCCGTTTTCGGAGCGGGCGACCCCGTGCTGCTCATCCATGGCGGCCTCGGCCACGCCGACATCTGGGCCAGCCAGGTGGCCACGTTTTCCAAGACGCACAAGGTGATAGTCGCCGACAGCCGTGGTCACGGCCGCTCCACCCGCACCGAGCAGCCCTATGGCTATGACTTGATGGCGTCGGACTATCTGGCGCTGCTCGATTACCTGAAGATCGACAAGACCGCGCTCGTGGGCTGGAGCGATGGCGGAATTATCGGTATCGACATCGCACTGCATCATCCGGAGCGGCTGACAAGGCTCTTTGCGCAAGCCGCCAACGTAACCACCGACGGCGTCGATCCGGGCGTGATGACCAACAAGACCTTTGCCGCCTACATCGACCGCTCCGGCCGCGACTACAAGAAGATGTCGAAAACACCGGACCAGTATGACGCCTTCGTGGCGCAGATGAGCCATATGTGGGAGACCGAGCCGGCGTGGACCAAGGAGCAGCTCGCTGCGATAACCACGCCGACGGCGATCGTTGCCGGCGACCATGACGAAGCGATCAAGCGCGAACACACCGAATATATCGCCTCCGCCATCCCGGGCGCGAAGCTGATTATCCTGCCCAACGCCAGTCATTTCGCCATGCTGCAAGCGCCGGATGAATATAACCAGGCTGTGCTGGATTTCATCGACGCCAAATAGAGGATTCTGTGCGGCGACAGGGGGATTGCGATTGCGGCGAATGCGGTTATCCTTCTGGCGAGGATCTTTCTGAATCGTCATTTCGGGGAGTTCGATGTATCGCCTGATGGTCGCAAGTGCCGGTTTTCTTGCCGCTCTGGTCGTGCCGGCTTTCGCCGCCGACCCAGCGGCCGATGTTCCGATGACCGCGCCCGGCTTCGACTGGACCGGCTACTATGCCGGCATGCAAGCCGGCTATGGCTGGGGTCGGTCCGACATATCAGGAACAGAGGGCGAGCCGTTTTCGGCCACACCTGACGTTGACGGCGGTTTTGTCGGCGGCCATGTCGCCGGACTGTGGCAATTCGACCAGGCGGTGCTGGGCGCCGAGGCAGACCTCAACTATTCCTCGATCGACGGAACGACGATATCGGCCCTGGGAAGCACATTCGGCACCGACATCAAGTGGTTCGGGTCGGTCAACGCCAAGGCCGGCTACGCCATGGATCGCCTGCTGGTCTACGGCATTGGCGGCGTCGCCTTTGCCGGCATCGAAACATCGCAAGTCGCGGGTCCGGCGTTCGCCAGCACGCGCACGAATGTCGGCTGGACCGTGGGTGCCGGCGTCGACTACGCGTTGACCGACAAGTTCGTCGTCGGCGCACAGTATCGCTACTATGATTTCGGCTCCGAGCACTACGACGTAGCGGAACCCTTCAACGATCGCGATCAGAACGTGAAGCTCAACACGGTAGGCATCAATTTGAGCTACAAGTTCTGAGCAGGGCCACAATCGCGACGCTGCCGGTCCAGGCAACCACTCAAAGGG
>NZ_RZOL01000351.1:0-6581 GCF_004022985.1 Mesorhizobium sp. M7A.F.Ca.ET.027.02.1.1
GCCAGGACGCGGCCATTGTTGAGCACCAGCAGATGTTGCGAAAGGCTCATCAGGAAGGTCAGCACGTGTTCGATCAGAAGGATGGTGATGCCGCGTTCGGCGGTGCGGCGGATCAGGCCGATCGACGTCTCGATCTCGGGCTTGGTCAGGCTCGATGCCGGCTCGTCGAGCAAGAGCATGCGCGGCTGCATGGCGATCGCGGTGGCAAGCATCAGGCATTTGCGCTCGAACACGGACAATTCGCCGGCAAGCCGGCCGAACGACCGAGATCCCAGGCCGACGAACTCGAGCGCCTCGGCGGCGGCATTGCGGGCCGTGGCCGCTGTCTTTTCCTGCTTGCCGTAACTGGCGCCGATCAGCGCGTTCTCGAACACGGTCAGCCCGTCGAAGCTGGTCTCGCGCTGAAACGTGCGGGCGAGGCCGAGGCGCGCGATGGCGTGTCCCGATTTGCCGTTTATGGCAATGCCGTCAAAGCGGATCCGGCCCCGGTCGGGGCCGAACGGTATGCCGGTGATGATGTTGAACAGCGTGCTCTTGCCGCTGCCGTTCGGGCCGGCGATGCCGAAGATCTCGCCGGCCTCGACCTTGAACGACACGCCATCGACGGCCTTCAGCGAACCGAAGGCCTTCGACACGTCGTCCAGTTCAAGCAGGGCCATTCCCTACTTCATCCAGGGCTGGAGCTTGAAGGCGCCGGTGGCGTATTTCTCCGGCGAGATCAGCGTGCGCTGGCCATCCCAGATCTGGAAGAAGGTGATCGGAATATAGTCGTCGCCCTGCGTGGCAAGGTGGGTGGCGGGATCGAATTTCAGCCGCCCTTCCGCGACCTGCTTGTCGGTCTCCGACAGCGCCTTCATGATCGCCGCATGGTCGGATGCGCCGCCGACCTTCTTGACCGCATCGAAATAGACATTGGTCATTTCGTAGAGGCCGACGCCGTAGGTGCCGCTCTCGACGCCGTATTTTGCCTTGAACTTGGCCGCCACCTCGTCGGCGCGCGGGTTCTTCGGCGTCGTCAACGCGCCGCCGAGCAGATTGTAGATGACGCCATCCGATTTCTTGCCGGTCAGCTCGACGAATTCCGGAACGCTCGGCGCATATTGCAGGAAGACGAGGCTCTTGGTCGGCTGCTCGAGGAACTGGTTCAGGAACGAAGCCGAATTGCCCGGCAGATAGTCGGTGTTGATGACGACATCGGGAACGTTCTCGCGCACCTTGGCGAGGATCGAACGCCAGTCGGTCACTTCGCCGAACGGCACGATCTCGTCGACGGTGATGGTCCAGCCCTTCTCCTTGAAGGTCTTCTTCATGCCTTCGGAGATGGTCTTCGAATAGGCGTTGTCGGACGAGATGATGGCGACCTTCTTGGTCGGCAAGGTGATCTTGCCGTCGGCCGCGAGCTTCTCGACGAACAGGGTGACGTCGGTGTTGTAGGCGTCGAAGGAAGGCGTCAGCGACCAGCAGCACATGTATTTATCGGGGCTCGGCGCGATGATGTCCCGGGTCTGCTGCGAGGTGGCCGCGAGCATATAGGGCATCTCAGCCTCGGCCATGTTGTCGATCTCGAAATTGGTCAGGCTGGCGTAGCCGGTCAGCATGAAGTGCACGCCCGGATCGCCAAGCAGGCGCTCGACCGCGCTGGTGACGTTGCCGGCGGACTGATCCTTGACGTCGCCGACCACCAGTTCGAACGTATCCCCGGCAACGCCGCCGGCTGCGTTGGCCTCGTCGATGGCCATCTGCACGCCGCGCTGGAATTCCTGGCCGTCCGCCGCGGCAGGGCCGGTCAGCGGCGCAAGCAGGCCGATCTTGACGACGTCGGCAAAGGCGGGGGCGGCTGATACGGCAAACATGCCGATCAGCGTCGTGCTCATCAGCATATGGCGGATTCGACTTGCGGCGGATTTGGGCTTCATCGTGCTGTTCCCTGTTTTCCTCCCGTTCATCGGGAGTTGGATAATTGACAATCTACGCATAATTGTTCTTATTTGAAAAGGATTTTTCAACGCAACCTGGCCGGGAAGATGGTTCCCGCAAAGGTATGGAAGCCGTGGCGCTTTGCCGCGCAACTGTATTAAAACAGGGCAATTCCCCCGACGGAGCGGACAATGGCGATCTCGCAGAAGACCCTTGAAACCAGCCACGGCAAGATCGCGGTTCGCCAGACCAGTGGCGAAGGCGCCGCTGTCATGCTGATCCACGGCAATTCATCTTCCAGCGCCGTTTTCCGCAACCAGTTGGACAGCCCGTTGGGCGAGCGCTACCACCTCATCGCTCCCGACTTGCCCGGCCATGGAGCGTCCGCCGATGCGATCGATCCGGAGCGTTCCTACAGCATGGAAGGCTATGCCGATGCCATGACCGAAGTGCTCGGGCTGCTCGGCATCGACAAGGCCATCGTCTTCGGCTGGTCGCTCGGCGGCCATATCGGGCTTGAGATGATCGACCGCTTTCCCGGCCTGCTTGGCCTGATGATCACCGGCACGCCGCCCGTCTCGCCCGAGGAGGTCGGCAACGGCTTCAAGCCGAGCCCGCATATGCACCTTGCCGGGCAGGAAACCTTCACTGAAGCGGATGTCGAGGCCTATGCGCGCAGCACCTGCGGCGAGCCGTTCGAGCCGTTTCTCATCGACACGGTGGCGCGCACCGATGGAAGGGCGCGGCGCCTGATGTTCGAAAAGTTCGCGGCCGGCACCGGGCGGAACCAGCGCGAGATCGTGGCCGGCAAGACGCCGCCGATCGCCGTTCTGAACGGCATCGACGAGCCATTCGTCAACACCGATTTCGTCTCCGCTGTGAAATTCTCCAATTTATGGGAAGGCAAGGCCCATCTGCTCGACAAATCCGGCCACGCGCCGTTCTGGGACTCGCCGGATCGTTTCAACCCGGTCTTCGCCCGCTTCCTGGCAAGCTTCGACAGAGCGTAGGTCCGTCGGAAAACCGGCGCGACAGACCCTGCCTTCGAGACAGGTGGGTGACAATCGCGCGCATCTACCGTATATTGACATAAAGATATCCTTATGTGACATGAAAGGCCTGTCGCCAAAGGGATAAAAAATGTCGCAGAATTCTGCATCGCTGGACGCATTGTTCGGCCCCGTCGCGGCAAAACCGGACGGCTCGGAAGTGCTTGCCGCGCTGACAGCGGCGGCACGCGAGCGCATTCTCATCCTCGACGGCGCTATGGGCACGCAGATCCAGGGCCTCGGCTTTGACGAGGACCAGTTTCGCGGCGAGGCCTTCGCCGGCTGCGCCTGCCACCAGCAAGGCAACAACGATCTTTTGATCCTGACGCAGCCGAAGGCGATCGAGGAGATCCATTATCAATACGCCATCGCAGGCGCCGACATCCTCGAAACCAACACCTTCTCCTCGACCTCGATCGCCCAGGCCGATTACGGCATGGAGGATGCCGTCTACGCGCTGAACCGCGATGGCGCGCGGCTGGTGCGGCGCGCGGCGGTGAGGGCCGAGCAGGAAGATGGCAAGCGCCGTTTCGTCGCCGGCGCGCTGGGGCCGACCAACCGCACCGCGTCGATGTCGCCCGACGTCAACAATCCCGGCTACCGCGCCGCGACCTTCGACGATCTGCGCCTCGCCTATGGTGAGCAGTTGCGCGGCCTGATCGACGGCGGCGCCGACATCATCCTGATCGAGACGATCTTCGACACGCTGAACGCCAAGGCCGCGATCTTTGCAGCGGAAGAGATCTTCATCGAGAAGGGCGTGCGCCTGCCGGTGATGATTTCGGGCACCATCACGGACCTCTCAGGCCGCACGCTGTCGGGCCAGACGCCGACCGCCTTCTGGCATTCGGTGCGCCATGCCAACCCTTTCACCATCGGCCTCAATTGCGCGCTCGGCGCCAATGCGATGCGGGCGCATCTGGCCGAACTATCAGGCGTCGCCAACACCTTCACCTGCGCCTATCCGAATGCCGGCCTGCCCAACGAATTCGGTAGGTATGACGAGAGCCCGGAATTCATGGCCGCGCAGATCGAGGATTTCGCCAGGGAAGGGCTGGTCAATGTCGTCGGCGGCTGCTGCGGCTCGACCCCGGAGCACATCCGCGCCATCGCAGAGGCGGTGCGGAAGTATCCGCCGCGCGCCATTCCTGACATCACGCCGAAGATGCGCCTGTCCGGGCTGGAGCCGTTCACGCTCACCGAGGAGATCCCCTTCGTCAATGTCGGCGAGCGCACCAATGTCACCGGCTCGGCCAAATTCCGAAAACTGATCACGGCGGGCGACTATGTCGCCGCACTCGACGTCGCCCGCGACCAGGTCGCCAATGGCGCGCAGATCATCGACATCAACATGGACGAGGGTCTGATCGATTCGAAGAAGGCCATGGTCGAATATCTCAATCTGATCGCAGCCGAGCCGGACATCGCCCGCGTTCCTGTCATGGTCGACAGTTCGAAATGGGAGATCATCGAAGCCGGCTTGAAATGCGTGCAGGGCAAGCCGCTGGTCAACTCCATCTCGATGAAGGAGGGCGAAGAGGCCTTCCTGCATCATGCCAGGCTGGTCCGCGCCTATGGCGCGGCGGTGGTCGTCATGGCCTTCGACGAGGACGGCCAGGCCGACACCAAGGCGCGCAAGGTCGAGATCTGCACGCGCGCCTACAAGCTCCTGACCGAGCAGGCCGGCTTCCCGCCCGAGGACATCGTCTTCGATCCCAATGTCTTCGCCATCGCCACCGGCATCGAGGAGCACGACAATTACGGTGTCGACTTCATTGAGGCGGCCGGCGAGATCACCGCGACGCTGCCGCATGTTCACATTTCCGGCGGCGTGTCGAACCTGTCCTTCTCGTTCCGCGGCAACGAGCCGGTGCGCGAGGCCATGCATGCCGTGTTCCTCTACGATGCCATCCAGCGCGGCATGGACATGGGCATCGTCAATGCCGGCCAGCTCGCAGTCTACGATACGATCGAGCCGGCACTGCGCGAGGCCTGCGAGGATGTCGTGCTCAACCGCATGCCCAGGGCCGGCGGCACCGCCACCGAACGCATGCTGGAGATCGCCGAACGCTTCAAAGGCACGGCGGGCCAGGAAGCCAAGGAGCGCGATCTCGCCTGGCGCGACCTGCCGGTCGAACAGCGGATCAGCCATGCACTGGTCAACGGCATCACCGAATTCATCGACGCCGACACCGAGGAAGCGCGGCTTGCCGCCGAGCGCCCGCTGCATGTCATCGAAGGCCCGCTGATGGCCGGCATGAACGTCGTCGGCGACCTGTTCGGCGCGGGCAAGATGTTCCTGCCGCAAGTGGTGAAATCGGCGCGGGTGATGAAGCAGGCCGTCGCCGGACTGCTGCCGCATATGGAGGCCGAGAAGCTGGCCAACGCCGCCAACGGCATCGACAATGGCGAACGCCAGACAGCGGGCAAGATCCTGATGGCGACGGTCAAGGGCGATGTCCATGACATCGGCAAGAACATCGTCGGCGTCGTGCTCGCCTGCAACAATTACGAGATCATCGATCTCGGCGTCATGGTGCCGGCAGCGAAAATCCTGCAGACGGCGCGCGACCAAAATGTCGACATCATCGGCCTGTCCGGCCTGATCACGCCATCCCTCGATGAAATGGTGCACATGGCCGCCGAGATGGAGCGCGAAGGCTTCGACATTCCGCTGCTGATCGGCGGCGCAACGACCAGCCGCGTGCACACGGCGGTGAAGATCCACCCGCGCTACACCAAGGGCCAGACGGTCTACGTCACCGACGCCAGCCGGGCGGTCGGTGTCGTGTCGTCCTTGCTGTCGAACGAGACCAAGGGCGGCTATGTCGACACGGTGCGCACCGAATACAAGAAGGTCGCCGATGCGCATGCCCGCTCCGAATCCGACAAGCAGCGGCTGCCGCTGGCCAAGGCGAGGGCTAATGCGCACCGGATCGACTGGTCTGCCTACGAGCCGCCGAAGCCGTCCTTTACCGGCGTCAAGGTATTCGAGAACTGGGATCTCACCGAACTCGCGCGCTACATCGATTGGACGCCGTTCTTCCAGACCTGGGAACTGAAGGGCCGTTATCCCAAAATTCTCGAAGACGAGGCGCAAGGCGCCGCCGCGCGCCAGCTGTTCGAGGATGCGCAGGCGATGCTGAAGAGGATCATCGCCGAGAAATGGTTCGCGCCGCGCGGCGTCGTCGGCTTCTGGCCGGCCAATGCCGTCGGCGACGACATCAGGCTGTTCACGGACGAAAAGCGGTCGCAGGAACTGGCGACCTTCTTTACCTTGCGCCAGCAGCTGACCAAGCGCGACGGCAAGGCCAATGTCGCACTGGCGGACTTCGTCGCGCCAGCGGAGTGCGGCAAGCCGGATTACATCGGCGGCTTTATCGTCACCGCCGGCATCGAGGAGGTGGCTATCGCCGAACGGTTCGAGCGAGCGAATGATGATTATTCGTCGATCATGGTCAAGGCGCTGGCAGACCGCTTCGCCGAAGCCTTTGCCGAGCGGATGCATGAGAAGGTGCGCAAGGAATTCTGGGGCTATGCTTCAGATGAAGCGCTGGCGCCGGACGAACTGATCGGCGAACCCTATCGCGGCATTCGCCCTGCGCCCGGCTATCC
>NZ_RZOL01000352.1:0-6564 GCF_004022985.1 Mesorhizobium sp. M7A.F.Ca.ET.027.02.1.1
GGTGCAGCGGGTGATCGACGCCGGCATCATGGCGCTGATTGTTGCGAATTCGCGCCCGCCCATGAAGCGGATGGTCGGCACCGGGCCGCCGCCGATATCGACGTTGACCAGCATGTCGCGATGCCGGTCGAGTGCGTCGAGCGGGCAGTCCGGATTGAGCACGATGACCCAGGTGCCGGTCGAAACGACAGCGACCGGGCCAAGCTCCTGCCGGCGATAGGCATGCAGCGCCGCATTCGAGTCATGGACGCCGTTGTGGATGGCGATCGGTCGCGCCGCAGCGCCGAGGTGGTGCTCGCCGATAACGGTGCCGGCGCGCTCGAAGGCAGGCATCCGGTCACGCCAGCCCTGCGCGTCGACCAGCGAGGAAAAGTCTTGGCTGCGCGGCGCCCACAGATGCGAATGGCAGCCGAGATAGGACACTTCCGAGACCGCCCGCCCGCCAAGGCGCCAGCTCCAGTATTGCGGATAGCCGAGGATCAACTTCGACGCAGCGAACGCGTCCGGATCGACTTCCTGCAGCCACAGCATGTGGCGGCCGTAGTTGAAGCCGAGCGGCAGCCGCGGCGAGAACGTCTCGGAAAAGTCAGGAATGCGGCGATCGATCCGCGCGGCAATCTCGGCCGGCGGCTCTTGCTCGTAATCGAGGATCGGATGCGTCAGCGCCGCCTCGTCGACCAAGGCAAAGGTGCAGCCATGGCCCGACACCATGACCCCTTCCACTCCATGACCGTCGACCGCATCGGCAACGGCGCTGAGCGCCCAATGGTGGAGGGCCGCCTCGTCGAGCACGCTGAAGCCGCCTTGGCGCCCCCATTTCGGCTGTGTCCGGCGCTCGTCGATGATCCGCCCGTCCTGGCCGAAGACGAAGAGCTTCGAATTGGTCTTGCCGAAATCGAGGACCGCCACCTTCACTGGATGGCTCCCGAGGCTATGCGCACCATGACGCCGGCGTCTTCCAGCATGCGCGCATCTGCGTCGGAGAGGCCGTCATCGGTGACCAGCGTGCCGATGCGGGAAAGCGGCAGCGCGACATTGCGCGCGTGGATCGACAGTTTGCGGCTATCGGCCAGCACCACGATCTGGTCGGCGCAGAGGCTGAGATCGACGATCGAGCGTACCAGCAGCGGGTGCGATTCCATCACGCCTTCCTGGCCAAGGCCTTGCGCGCCGAGAAAGAATTTGGAGGCGTAGAAAGGCACGGCCTGGGTGAGCGAATGGATGATGCCGGGCTCGCGATGCAGGTCACCGCCGGCAACCGTCAGGCTGCAATGGCCGTGATCGCTGAGATAGGCCGCCAGCGGCATCGAGTTGGTGTAGAGGCGGATGTTGCGCTCGGCGAGCTTGACCCCGAGATGGAAGCAGGTCGAGCCGCCATGCACGATGACGGCGTCGCCGTCACGCACCATGGTCGCCGCCAGAGCGGCGATCTGCCGCTTGGCCTCGACCGCAAGGTCGCGGTTCTCGTCATAGGGCCGGGCGTAGGCGACACCGGCCTGGGAAGCGCCGTCGAGTGCCGAGATGCCGCCATAGACCTTCCGCGCTTCGCCGGCTTCGTCGATCCTGTCGATATCGCGCCTGACCGTCGCGGCCGAAACGCCAAGCCGTTCCTGCAGCTCGCGCACCGAAGCGAACGGACGATCCCGCAGCAGTTCGACGATCTGACGCTGGCGGCCGGAGTCGCTCAATTCTTTCCTCCCGGATGCCATTTTCCATGGCAGTTGGTGCAACTTACTCAACATTAGCCAGATTGCAAGCGCGTTTTGATGATAGTATATCACTATTGACGTAGATCACTCGTATCTGCGATATCAGCGCCAATTCGACCCCGGCAACGGGATTTCGCGCAGGACACGGCCGAGCCGTTGGAGGAAAAGCGCCATGGCGACCCAAGCTGATGCGCAGGAACTGGCGGCCTTGCGGGCGCTTTCGGCCAGCATCGGGCAGAGCCCGCACCTGACCCAGGCGGCAGGCGGCAACACCTCGCTGAAAGCCGGCGACACACTGTGGATCAAGGCCTCCGGCACCTGGCTGAAGGACGCGCTCGTCGATGACATCATGGTGCCGGTGGCGATGGCGCCGCTGCTGAGAGCCGTCGAGCAGCGCGATCGCGCCGCCGACCAGCCGCAGGGTTTCACCATTGCAGCGCTCAACCCGCGCGGCCTGCGGCCGTCGATCGAGACCACGGTGCACGCCCTCATGCCGCAGCGCGTCGTTCTGCATGTCCATTGCGTCGACACCATCTCGCTTGCCGTGCAGGCCGATGGCGAGGCCGAGGTCGCCAGGCGGCTCGATGGCATCGAATGGGCCTATGTGCCCTATTTCCGGCCGGGCCTGCCGCTTGCACGCGGCATTGCGGAGAAACTGCGGCCTGGTGTCGACGTGCTGATCCTTGGCAATCACGGGCTGGTCGTCGCCGCCGAAACCGTCGCCGGGGCGGAGCTTCTGCTGCGCCGTATCAGGTCATTGCTGGCCCGGCCGACGCGCGCGACCGCCGCACCCGACCTCGACGCCTTGGCGGCGCTTGCCGGCGGCAGCGGCTACAGATTACCGGCCGATGTCGAAGCGCATGCGGTTGCGCTCGACCCTGAGAGCCGCCGCATGGCGCAGGCCGGCAGCCTCTATCCGGACCACGTCATCTTCCTCGGCCAGGGCTCCATCGTGGCGAAACCAGGCGAGGCGGTGGCCGATGTCATTGCACGACTGGACACGTCGCCTGCGGCGATCCTGTTTCCCGGCGCAGGCGTGCTGATGCGCGGCGATGCCAGTGCCGGCGCCGATGCCATGCAACGCTGCCTCGCCGACGTGACGGCGCGCATCGACATCGCCGCGCGGCTGAACTATCTCACCGCTTCCGAGAATGACGAACTGGTCAACTGGGACGCCGAGCAATATCGCCAGAAGCTCAACGCGGCTGGCGGCTAGCATGGGCATGATGCCACTTGTCATCGGCATCGATATCGGCACATCGGGTGCGCGCGCCGTCGCCATGCGCCCGGATTTTTCCATAGCCGGGCACTCGGCCGTCCCACTCGACAGGTTTGGCAGCGATGGGCGAGCTCCCACGGCGTGGTGGCAAGCGGTCAAGACGGTGCTGACGGAGCTGCTTTCCGGCATCGACCGCACGGCGGTCCGCGCCATCGCCATTGACGGCACCTCCGGCACGCTGCTGCCGGTCGACGCCGCCGGGCGGCCACTGGCCGAACCGCTGATGTACAACGACAAGGTCGATGACGACGACATCCTGGCCGCGATCGCCCGCACCGCGCCGGCTGCAAGCGCAGCGCACGGAGCGACATCCGGCCTCGCCAAGGCCCTGCGCTTCCAGCATCTGCCGGGCATTGCGGCGGTGCTGCATCAGGCCGACTGGATTGCTGGAAACTTCTCTGGCCACTTCGACGTCAGCGACGAGAACAATGCCCTGAAGACAGGCTATGATGTTGAGGCCCGCCGCTGGCCGGAATGGATCGCGGCGACCGGAATGCGCGTGGAGTTGCTGCCGCGCGTGGCCGAACCGGGCGAGGTCACCGGCGCCCTCACCGCGGAAGCCGGGGAACTGTTCGGCTTGCCGCGCGATGTGGCCGCCGTCGCCGGCACCACGGATGGTTGCGCCTCGTTCCTGGCGACCGGTGCCGCCGCGATCGGCGACGGCGTCACTGCGCTGGGATCCTCGCTGACCATCAAGATCCTGTCCGACCGGCCGATTTCGGCGCCGCGCTTCGGCATCTATAGCCACCGGCTCGGCAACGCCTGGCTGGCAGGCGGTGCGTCGAATTCCGGCGGCAAGGTGCTGGCTCAGCATTTTCCGCTCGCTCGTATCATCGAACTCAGCGCAAAAATCGACCCGGAGACAGACACCGGCCTCGATTACTATCCGCTTCCCACCACGGGCGAACGATTTCCGATCGCCGATCCGGCGCTGCCGCCTCGCCTTGCGCCCCGGCCGGCGGACGACGCCGATTATCTGAAAGCGATGTTCGAAGGCATCGCCGCAATCGAAGCGCTCGGCTATGACAGGCTTGCCGAACTCGGCGCGCCCGCGCTGATATCGGTCAGGAGCGTCGGAGGCGGGGCGGCGAACCCGGCCTGGACGGCAATCCGGCGACGCAGGCTCGGCGTCGATTTCCTGCCCGCGCTTTCCGACGAGGCCGCCGCCGGCACGGCGCGGCTGGCGCTGATGGGTGCAAGCCGGGCAGGACTCCTATGAGCGCCAAAACGATCGAACGTCTCGACGGCATCGGGCCGCTGGCGGAGCGCTATAATGTGTTCCTGCTCGACCAGTTCGGCGTGCTGCATGACGGCACACGGCCCTATCCAGGCGCGGTGGCAGCGCTGTCGGCGCTGAAGCGCGCCGGCAAGACCGTGGTGCTGGTTTCGAACTCCGGCAGGCGGGCACGACCCAATGAAAGCCGGCTCATGAAACTCGGCTTCGAAGCGGGAAGCTGGGATCATTTCGTTTCTTCCGGCGAGGTGGCGTGGCGATCCTTCAGGCAGATGGCGATTTCGGGGAAGCTGCGCCCAGGGACAAAATGTCTGCTGATCAGCCGTGAAGCTGACCGCTCCGCGATCGAGGGCCTGCCTTTTGTGCTGACCGGGTCCGGCGATGAGGCCGAACTGGTGCTGATCGCGGCCAGCGAGGGTGACCGCTTTGACCTCGACCATTATCGCAGGCTGTTCGCGCCGGCTGCAGAGCGGCGGGTGCCGTGTTTCTGCACCAATCCCGACATCGTCATGCTGACGGCCGTTGGCCCTCGCTTCGGCGCCGGCCGTCTGGCCGATCTCTATGAAAGCCTGGGCGGCAGCGTTACCCGTATCGGCAAGCCCGACAAGGCGATTTTCGAAGCCGCGCTGGCGCTGGCCGGCGAGCCGGACCGTGGCACCGTGGTCTGCGTCGGCGACAGCGTCGAACACGATATATCGGGGGGGAACAGCACCGGCATCGCCACCGCGCTGGTGCTGAGCGGAATACTGGCGGACACACCGGATCTCGCCGCTGTTTTCGACGAACAACAGGCCTGGCCGGACTACATCACGGACAGTTTCAGCTTCCGCTGACCGCTTCCAGCATGCGGCGCGCGCTCTCCTCGTCGGTGATCAGGATGGTTGGGGCGATGAGGGTCATGGCGCCGAGCAGCGCTTCGGTTTTCTCCTCGCCACCGGAGGTGAGGATACGGATCGGCGCCTTGCGCAGACGGTCGACATCCACGGACATCACGTGGCTGTTGACGGGATGGTCGACCAGATCGCCGTTGCGGTCGAAGAAATGGAACAGGAGGTCACCCACGGCGCCACGCGCAAGCAGGGCCTCCCGATCCGCCTCCTTGAGGAAACCGCCACGAGAGAAGGTGGTGGCCGAGGCGATCCCGCCGACGCTCAGCAGAACGGCATCGAGCACGTCGGCCATTTCGAAAATCTCCTGCAGGCCGCAGCGCTCGATCAGTGCGATCTTGGTCTCGACGCTGTCGACGACGGCTGGTGTCGGCATCAGATAGCCGTCGCCCTGGAATATCTGAGCGAAGCGCCAGGCGAACTCGGCTGGGTTTACCCGGCGCACGACGCCGACACCGCCAAGCAGCGAAATCACCTTGAAATCGGTGAGCGACTTGGCGCTGATGAAGGGCAGGCTCGAGAACAGCGTCTGCCCCCAGCCGACGCCGACCCGCATCCCGGACTTCATCGTGTCCGACAGGAAACTGCCGGTCTTGGCGCTGATCGCCGGTATCGGATCGGCATCGGGTGCCGAAAGCGGCGCCACCAGCGCCTGCTGCAGCCCGAACGTCTTCTCCAGCGCGCGCTCAAGCCGCACAATTTCCGACAATTCGCTCTCGATGGTGATCTTCACTTCGTTGCGCGCCCGGGCATCCGCCAGCATGCGCACGATGGTGACGCGACCGACGCCGAGCACGTCGGCGATCTCGTTCTGCGTCATCTGTTCGACGAAATACATCCAGGCGGCGCGAATCCTGAGGCGATCCGTCCGGCTTTCGCTGGCGACCTGCTCGGTTGCCTCGCCTCGACCGTCTTCGCTTTCGCCCTGTCGTCGTCTGCCCAAGTCTGTCTCTCCCCTGCGGCGACGGACGAGCGCGCTGCCGCCGATTCTCCATGCTGGTCTAGTATCGCCTATTGATCTACCAATCGATAGGAACAATGTAGAGAGTGGCGGCTGCCCCGCTTGGCGGCTATCCGCAGCAAATTTCAAGGCGATCCGCGATGCTCCGACAAATCTCCGAAGATGTCCGCGTCAATCTGAAGGACCGGCTGCGGGAAGTCCGCGAAATCATCCGCCAGAGCCGCCATGACGGCAGCGGCGATGCCAGCATCCTGCGCGAAGCAACCAGCCATCTGCCGCCGTTTCCGGGCAAGGGCATCGAAGGCCTGCTCAGCCATGCCGCGAGTGCCGTCGACGAGGCGCTGTCGATCGCTGAAGCTTTCGTCCCGCATGAGCGCCCGATCAAGGTGGACGGCACGACGGTAAAGGGCCTCGGCACCTATTTCCCGATCGGCAATGAGGACCGCCAGCTGAGCGCCGAGCGCCTGTTCCGGCGCGATATGTATTATCTGACC
>NZ_RZOL01000353.1:0-6488 GCF_004022985.1 Mesorhizobium sp. M7A.F.Ca.ET.027.02.1.1
CTCCCCTACTCCCCTACTCCCCTACCTCGCATTTTCGGGGTTACATCAGTCAAAACTCTTCCCTATAAGGCCCTCCTAGCCTGATACCAGAATCGCGAGCACAACCGGCCGGGTCTTCCCGTCCCGGTTTTTTGTGCAAGCCGCCCGCCGAACGGACCTTTGACATGCCAAGACGCACTGACATCAAGTCGATCCTGATCATCGGGGCCGGCCCCATCGTCATCGGCCAGGCCTGCGAGTTCGACTATTCCGGCACGCAGGCCTGCAAGGCGCTGAAGGAGGAAGGCTTCCGCGTCATCCTGGTCAATTCCAACCCGGCCACCATCATGACCGACCCGGAACTGGCCGACGCCACCTATATCGAGCCGATCACGCCTGAAGTGGTCGCCAAGATCATCGCCAAGGAGCGGCCCGACGCGCTGCTGCCGACCATGGGCGGCCAGACCGCGCTCAACACCGCTTTGTCGCTGC
This sequence comes from Mesorhizobium sp. M7A.F.Ca.ET.027.02.1.1, assembly GCF_004022985.1. Taxonomy (NCBI): domain Bacteria; kingdom Pseudomonadati; phylum Pseudomonadota; class Alphaproteobacteria; order Hyphomicrobiales; family Phyllobacteriaceae; genus Mesorhizobium; species Mesorhizobium sp. M7A.F.Ca.ET.027.02.1.1. Next base: position 472 of record NZ_RZOL01000353.1, read on the forward strand.
GCCGCATGGGTGTGCTCGAGCGTTACAATGTCGAGATGATCGGCGCCGACGCCACGGCCATCGACAAGGCCGAGGACCGCGCGCTGTTTCGCGAGGCGATGAAGAAGATCGGGCTGGAAACGCCGAAGTCGATGCTGGCCAACGCCACCGACGTCAAGAACACCGACCGCAAAACGCATGAGGCCGAGCGCGCCGCCGTCAAGGCCGAGGCGCCTGCCGATCTCGACGCCGCGCTCGACGCACTGGAAACCCGCTGGAACCTCGGCGAAGGCGACCGCAAGCAGCGCTACATCAGCCATGGTATGGCGATCGCCGCACAAGCACTCGACCATGTCGGCCTGCCCGCCATCATCCGCCCCTCCTTCACCATGGGCGGCACCGGCGGCGGCATCGCCTACAACCGCGCCGAATTCTACGAGATCGTCCAGTCCGGCCTCGACGCCTCGCCGACCACCGAAGTGCTGATCGAGGAGAGCGTGCTCGGCTGGAAGGAGTACGAGATGGAGGTCGTCCGCGACAGAGCGGACAATTGCATCATCGTCTGCTCGATCGAGAACATCGACCCGATGGGCGTGCACACGGGCGACTCGATCACGGTCGCCCCTGCCCTGACGCTGACCGACAAAGAATACCAGATGATGCGCAACGCCTCGATCGCGGTGCTGCGCGAGATCGGTGTCGAGACCGGCGGCTCCAATGTGCAGTTCGCCGTCAACCCGGCCGACGGGCGCCTGGTGGTCATCGAGATGAACCCGCGCGTCTCGCGCTCGTCCGCTCTGGCCTCCAAGGCGACCGGTTTCCCGATCGCCAAGATCGCCGCAAAACTCGCTGTCGGCTACACGCTGGACGAGCTGGAGAACGACATCACCGGGGGCGCCACGCCGGCGTCCTTCGAACCGAGCATCGATTACGTGGTGACAAAAATCCCGCGCTTTGCCTTCGAAAAATTCCCCGGCGCCGAGCCGGTGCTGACCACCGCCATGAAGTCGGTCGGCGAAGTCATGGCCATCGGCCGCACCTTCCAGGAATCGCTGCAGAAGGCACTGCGTGGACTTGAAACCGGACTGACGGGTCTGGACGAGATCGAGATCCCCGGTCTTGGTTCCGCCAACCATGCCGACGACCGCAACGCCATTCGCGCCGCGCTGGGCACGCCGACGCCCGACCGGCTGCGCATGGTGGCGCAGGCGATCCGCATGGGCACCTCGCTGGAAGACGTGCACGCCATGTGCAAGATCGACCCGTGGTTCCTCGAACAGATCGCCGGCATCGTCGCCATGGAAGCACGCATCCGCGAGCACGGCATTCCCGAGGATGCCGTCAACCTGCGCATGCTGAAAGCCATGGGCTTCTCCGATGCCCGCCTCGCGTCGCTGACGAAGACCGATGCCGAAGTGATTCAGAAAGCTCGCGAAAAGCTCGACGTTCATCCAGTTTATAAACGCATCGACACTTGCGCGGCCGAGTTCGCCTCGCCGACCGCCTACATGTACTCGACCTATGAAGTGCCGTTTGCCGGCGCGCTGGCCAACGAGGCGCAGGTCTCGTCGCGCAAAAAGGTCGTCATCCTCGGCGGCGGGCCGAACCGCATCGGCCAGGGCATCGAGTTCGATTATTGCTGCTGCCACGCCGCCTTCGCGCTGCGCGACGCCGGCTACGAAGCGATCATGATCAACTGCAACCCGGAGACGGTCTCGACCGACTACGACACGTCAGACCGGCTCTATTTCGAGCCGCTGACGGCCGAAGACGTACTGGAGATTCTGCGCGCCGAGCAGGCGTCCGGAGAGCTGGTCGGCGTTATCGTCCAGTTCGGCGGCCAGACGCCGCTGAAGCTGGCGGATGCGCTGGAGAAGGCCGGCATCCCGATCCTCGGCACCTCGCCCGACATGATCGATCTGGCCGAAGACCGCGACCGCTTCCAGAAGCTGCTGCACAAGCTGAACCTCAGCCAGCCGAAGAACGGCATTGCCTATTCGGTCGAGCAGGCCCGGCTGGTTGCCGGCGAGCTCGGCTTCCCGCTGGTGGTGCGTCCGTCCTATGTGCTCGGCGGCCGCGCTATGCAGATCATCCATGACGAGGGCATGCTGCAGACCTATCTGCTCGACACCGTGCCCGGCCTGGTGCCGGAGGACATCAAGCAGAAATACCCCAACGACAAGACCGGCCAGATCAACACGCTGCTGGGCAAGAACCCGCTGCTGTTCGACACCTATCTCTCGGGCGCCATCGAGGTCGATGTCGACTGCCTCTGCGACGGCAAGTCGACCTTCGTTTCCGGCATATTGGAGCACATCGAGGAGGCCGGCATCCATTCGGGCGACAGTGCCTGCTCGCTGCCGGTGCACTCGCTGCCTTCCGAACTGGTCGACGAGCTGGAGCGCCAGACGGCAGCGCTTGCCCGCGCGCTCAATGTCGGCGGCCTGATGAACGTGCAATATGCGATCAAGGACGGCACGGTCTATGTGCTGGAGGTCAACCCGCGCGCGTCACGCACCGTGCCCTTCGTCGCCAAGACCATCGGAAGACCCATTGCGAAAATTGCGGCCCGCATCATGGCCGGCGAAAAGCTGGAAGACGCCTTCGCCCATTACGGCGCCATGCCCGACCCCAGAAACCCCGGCCACATCGCGGTCAAGGAAGCCGTGTTCCCCTTCGCCCGCTTCCCCGGCGTCGACATCCTGCTCGGCCCGGAAATGCGTTCGACCGGCGAGGTCATGGGCCTTGACCGCGACTTTGCGCTCGCCTTCGCCAAGAGCCAACTCGGCGCCGGCGTCGACCTGCCACGCTCCGGCACGCTGTTCGTCTCGGTGCGCGACGAAGACAAGAAGGGCATATTGCCGGCGGTCAAGCGCTTGGCTGGCCTCGGCTTCAAGGTGCTGGCGACATCCGGCACCGCCCGCTTCCTCGCCGAAAACGGCGTCGACGCCCAGAAGATCAACAAGGTGCTGGAAGGCCGCCCCCACATCGAAGACGCCATCCGCAACCGCCAGGTGCAGATCGTCTTCAACACCACGGACGGCCAGAAGGCGGTGTCGGACTCCAAATCGCTCCGCCGCGCCACGCTGATGCAGAAGGTGCCGTATTACACGACGCTGTCAGGCGCGGCTGCGGTGGCGGAAGCGATTGCGGCGCTGAAGGCGGGGAGCCTGGAGGTCAGGCCGCTGCAGGAGTATTTTGCGTAAAGCAGCGGTCTTCCAGAGCCCGATTTGGTGGTCTGTGCTGCCCATGAAATTCCTTCGCAGGCATCGGGCGGCCGGCAAACACAAGGCATGCCCTTGCGCGCCGGCAAAATTTTCGGTCTTTATCGCGTTGGCCATGCAGTTGGCCGATATGGGGGAGCGATGAAGGTCCACGAAGTCTTCGGTATAAAACCTAGCATCAGCGAGCTTTCGTATATTGATCGAGGTTCTTTGGACAAAGAGTTCCGGAAGCTGGTTGACCGACAGCAGACGCACATCGCCATCCGAGGCGCCTCAAAGGCAGGAAAATCTTGGCTAAGGCAGAGGGTATTGGACGATCCAATTATCGTTCAATGCCGTTTATCTTATACAACACTAGATATTTATCGCGATGCGTTAGCCAGACTGGACATCAGTATTGAGCTAGAGAATACTACCACCAATTCTTTCAAGGGCGTAGCTTCAGCATCCGGAGAAGCCGGATGGAAATTACTTGCGAAGGTTACTGGATCTGCAGAGATTTCTGGCGAACACCAGCTAGAGCGTCGGGCAATCTCTGTGGGTAAAGACGCTGGCGATCTTGATTTTATTGCCTCGCTAGTTCGACTTTCGGGTCGCACTCTGGTTATAGAGGATTTTCATTATCTTCCAACGGAAGAGCAGCGAAAATTTGCTTTCGACCTTAAAACCCTCTGGGACTATAAAACATTTGTGGTCGTGGTCGGAGTGTGGATAAGCGAGAATATGCTTATTACTCTCAACCCCGATCTGTCCGACCGAATTGAAGAAATCGCCGTCACATGGCAGCCATCGGAGCTGAAGCAGGTATTTGCTAAGGGGTGCCTAAATCTTGGCCTAAGGCCGAGTGACGCTGTTTCAGAAGAGTTGGCATCGATTTCCTATGAAAGTGTAGGTTTGCTTCAGAAATTGGCGTTAAGATTGATCGACGATGAGTTAGATATAAGCGAATCTGCACCAGATGGCGAAGAAATCAGAATAGATAGCCTGAGCGCTGCACATGACGCGGCGATGCATGTCGCCGAGCAACTGAACCAACTATATCAAGCTTTCGCAAAGCGGGTATGCGATGGCATTCGAACCCGAAAGAATGCAACTGGCATCTATGCTCATGCCATGGCCGCCATAATGGCGGCTGACGACACGGCGCTTGCCTCAGGCCTCTCGGCAAAAGAAATTCATGCTTTCGCGCATGAAAAGCAGCCTAGGATACAACTCGGCAATCTCAAACTTGCGTTGTCAAAATTTCCTGAGCTTCAAGTCGACCAAGATGGGCGGGGACTTGTTTTAGCATATGACGCTCTTGATGAGAAGATAAGCGTAGTTGATAGGCAGTTATTACTGTACCGCAAATTTGCGACAATTAAATGGCCATGGGAAGAGTTGATAGAAGAGGTTTCGAAGGAACAGAGTGCTTTCGAGTAACGGCGTCAGGCAAGTTCATTTGCATATTGGAGCCTCTCTCAAACCCGCCCGGGATGAGCGGCCACTCCGTTTAGGATGCGCCCGTCGAAGTTCAGGCTCATTGTCTCGATGTCAGAGCAGTGACCAATCATCGGAGTGGCGAGAGTAGATGCTACCCACAAAGAAATCTGCTCACGCCACCGCCACACACTCGATCTCGATATCAAACTCCATCGGCCAGGACGCCACCGGCACAAAACTCCGCGCCGGCGGTTTCGTGGAAAAATACTTCGCATAGACCCGGTTGATGGCGTTGTAGAAGCCGGAGTTGACGGCGTAGATGCGCACCATCACCACATTGTCCAGCGAGGTGCCGGCCGCTTCCAGGCAATGTTTCAGCGCCTTCAGCGAGGCCTCGGTCTGCACCTCGATGTCGCCGCGCACCATCTCGCCGGTCACCATGTCCACCGGCGGCGTCGCCGAGATGAACACGAAGCCGTTGGCCTTGACCGCAGTCGAACACGGCAGCCCGAGCGCTCGCACCTTGTCCGACATCACAGGCACTTCGATGATTTCTTTCTTCATGGCAAATCTCCCTCTCCTGCATTTGCAGGGAGCTTATCCCGGCACTGGCGGAACGCCAGCGCCGTTCTTCCCTTCTCCCCCTGTGGGAGAAGGTGGATCGGCGCGATAGCGCCGAGACGGATGAGGGGTGTTCCAGCGGAGTGAGACGTCGACGTTCCCTGGAACACCCCTCATCCGTCGCCTTCGGCGACACCTTCTCCCACAGGGGGAGAAGGTGGATGCGGCGCTAAAGAAATCCGATGAACCGTCCGGCGAACAGCACCGAAGTCCACAGCAGTATCGAGAGCACAGCCAGGATGGCGCTGCCGGCCGGCTCGTCACCGCCTCTGGCGAAGCGCAGGAAGGTGAAAAAATTGACGCCGGCGAGAAGGATGAGCGCCATCTTGGCTAGGAAAACCGGCATAGCCGCATAGGTGCTCGCCTTGACCGAAAACAGCAGCGAGCCAGTGACAAGCGCACCCGCGAACGCGCCCAATGCAATGCGGCGCAGCAGCGTGACGAACGCGACGTAAGGCAGCGAGCGGAAGGCGCCGCAGATCCTCAGGTCCATGAGAACGACGCTGGTCAACAGCGCGCCGATCGACATGATGTGGAGCGCATTGACGATGGGGTAGGCGATGAAGGACGCCTTCAGCCACCGCGCCAAAGCGAGTTGCTCGATGCCGGCGAAAAACTCCGTCATCTAGGCCGGCGGCACGCGGTCGGGATAGACATCATACGTCTTGCCCCCGACGATGAGGCGCACCGCTTTCATGCGCTTTTCGCTCGCCTCGAGCGAACGGTTGCCGATCGCGGTCACCTCGTCGCCGACCTTGCCCACCTCCTCCG
>NZ_RZOL01000354.1:0-6431 GCF_004022985.1 Mesorhizobium sp. M7A.F.Ca.ET.027.02.1.1
GGCAGGACGCGTTCCAGTAGGCGCCCGGCTGTGAGCGTTTGGCTGCGACCGCGGCGATGTCGCGCGATTCCGGGTAGATGTAGAGCGTCGTCGGATTGTCCTTGACCATCGGGATGATCTGCTTGGCATCCGCCGGCGACCAACTGGTGCAGCCATTGCTGCGACCGCCGGCATAGTCCACCAGCTTGCCGAACGGCACGAAGCCGTCATGGTCGGCGTGCGAACTGTTCGGGTTTTTGCGCAGGCATAGGCCGTGCAGCACCTGGGCGGCGTGACCGCCGATCACCCGCTGCCTGGCGTTCGCGGCTTCGCCTTCGCCGTCGAACTGGATGAAGGTGCGCTGGAAAATCGCGTCCTGCTTCGCGCCGGTGCGGTAGTAGCCTTTGAACGAGGTTTTCGCCTCTCTGGTCATATAGGCCCCGCCGGCCGTCAACGATGAATCCATCGCATTGCCGAAGTTTCTAGCGCACCGCTTGCCGTTCGAAAAATCGACAACACCTTTCAAATTCCGGCCGCTGCCATGACCCGACGAAATCGCGCGAAATGATTGGCTGGCTTCGCAGATGACGTAATAGCGACGGCCGAGCACGCCATTGCCCAGATCGCTGGGGCGTGTGGCATCCATGGCGAAGTAGCAGGGGTTCTTGACAGCGCCTTGCGCGACCTTCTTCAGGTAAAGCGCGCGGGCTCGTTCGAGGACAATCTGTGAGATCTGGCCGTCGCTGTTGCCGACATGAGCCTGCAGCCAGGCCGGCACGTCAGAAGGTGCGGCAAAGGATCGAGCCGACACCGTCACGGCGATGACGGCGACGAAAAAGCTGGCGACGACGCCCAGAGGAACAGATCTCAACCGCACCGGATCAATTCTCCTTGTCGAAGCGAATGGCGATTTCTTGCGGCATTGCCGCGAGAATCGATCATAGATGGCCTCGCATTATCGGGCGAAACACATCTTGTTTAGCGTACCCGCATGAAGAGCCGTAAAGCAGGTCGATGCATGCAACGGCCTACGCCGACATGCTGGCTCCAGGCTTGCGGCGGACGTCTTCGCTTCCTTGAAGCAGGGCAACGAACTCGGGTTGGCGGGTCCCTTCGGAGGCCGTCGGCGCGTTGGCTGACGGAGCATCAAACGAAAACCCGCCTGTGCGGCGGGTCATTGGCGCAAATCAGCACCATGGACAAATATGTACCATAGCTGAGGGCAGGAAGTCAAGAAAAAATTCCTATCGTGAAGAGCCGCGAGTCCGGAGCCTGATCCCTGGAGGTCCGCGATTTTCGATACGCAGGGATTGAGCTATCATCTGATTCTGGCGCGGCCCACGCCACCTCCCTCCGCCGGGAAAGCATCGTTCATGCAGGGCGCTATCCAATCACCGAACCGACTGTTCGAGCACTTGGCATAAGGAGGGGTTGCAAAAACGGCTCGCACCAGGAGGTTTTGCGATGAAGTTGTCCGCGCCCATCTACCATCTCAAGCGTCAAGCCAGGCTTTTGTCCCGCGAGGGCAAGATTGCGCTGCACGAAGCGCTCGACCGTATTGCCGCCCAGGAAGGTTTTGCCAGCTGGAGCCTGCTTGCAGCCAAGGCAGCCGAGGCGGCGCCCGCCGGCATGCTGTTTGCGCAACTTGCGCCCGGCGACCTGGTTCTGGTCGGTGCGCGACCCGGACACGGCAAGACGCTGATGAGCCTCGAACTCCCGGTCGAAGCCATGAAATCAGGCCATCGCGGTGTGTTCTTTACGCTCGAATATACGCAAAGGGATGTGCTGGACCGGTTTCGAGCCATCGGGGCGGACCCGGTGCAGTTCAACGACCAGTTCACATTCGATAATTCCGACGCCATCAGTGCCGCCTACATCGTCAAGGCATTGGGTTCGGCGCCGCGCGGCACGCTGGTGGTGATCGATTATCTGCAACTGCTCGATCAGAAGCGGGAAAACCCGGACCTGATGGCGCAGGTTCGCACGCTGAAGGCCTTTGCCCGCGACAAAGGATTGATCCTCGTCTTCATCTCGCAGATCGATCGGTCATACGATCCGGCGAAGAAGCCATGTCCCGATATCGGCGATGTGCGGTTACCGAACCCTCTGGACCTGTCGCTGTTCGACAAGACCTGCTTCCTGAACAAGGGCGAAATCCGGTTCCAGGCGGCAGGCTGAGGATCAGGTCAGCCTGCCTTCATTGGGCCGCTGCCGGCAGATTCAGAGGCTGCGCAACCGATGCCGAACCGTGCTGCGCGCGCAATGCTTCGGCTGCCTGGCGAACCACTTCGGATATAAGCAGCAGCTGTTTGGCGATCGGGCTTGTCTTGCGCCAGATCATGCCGATCGTCCGCGACGGTTGGGGGTTGGCGAAGTGGGCGATAGAGACCGCCGCCGAGCGCGTCTCCACCGGCACGGCCATTTCGGGGATCAAGGTGACGCCGACGCCGGCGCCGACCATCTGCACCAGGGTCGACAGCGAGCTGCCGTCCAGCAACTCGCGCGGCCGTGCCGAATGCATGTTGCAGAACGACAGCGCCTGGTCGCGAAAACAATGGCCTTCCTCGAGCAGGAGCAGCCGCATCTCGCGCAACATTTCGCGGTTGGGCACCGGCTTTCCCTCATCCTCGCCGGGTCGGACCAGCACGAAGTTCTCGGCAAACAGCACGATTTCCGTCAGCGACGCTTCCGATACCGGCAAGGCGACGATGGCGGCATCAAGCCGCCCGTCGGCCAGTTCCTGGATCAGCTTCTGCGTCTGCGTTTCGCGCACATGGATATCGAGCCCGTCATGCATGCGGGCGAGGTTGCCGATGATGGCAGGCAAAAGGTAGGGTGCGATCGTCGGGATCACCCCGATGCGCAACCGTCCCACCAGCCGGTCGCGCGAGGCGCGGGCCAGATCTGTCAGCTCATCCACCGAGCGCAGGATGTCGCGAACGCGCAAGGCGAATTCCTCGCCGAAATTGGTCAGCCGGACCTGGCGTGGCCCTCTTTGGAAAAGCTCCGTGCCAAGCGTTTCCTCCAACTCCCGGATCTGCACCGAGATCGCGGGCTGCGAGATCGTGCAGGCATCGGCGGCACGGCCGAAATGATTGTGCCGCGCCAGCGCCTCGAAATAACGCAACTGCTTCAGCGTCAGGTTTGTCATAATGTCATCTTATCGCTGTAATCAGGAAATCCAACTTAAATTAATGAAGCGGCTTTGCTATAGGAGTCGCAACGAAGATGAGGAGCAGCCGGGACCGCCTGGTGAGGCGCATGCCCGCGGCAACAGGACATCCAACATATTCGGTCGCGTATCGGGCATATGGTCATCGCGCCAGCCATGAAACGGACCGCCTCCAGGGACATCCAACGTCCCTGTTCACGCAGCAGTTGAACAGCTCAACACAGCCACGATCGGAGAAGAACATGGACGCACAGACCGATGATCCCAGCGCCGGCAAATGCCCCGTTGCACACGGCCCTTCCAGCAGGAGCAACCGTGACTGGTGGCCCAACCAACTCGATCTCGGCGTTCTCCATCAGCAATCGAACCTTTCGGATCCGATGGGCGAAGAGTTCGACTATGCCGAGGAATTCAAGTCGCTCGATCTCGATGCGGTGATCAAGGACCTGCACCAGGTGATGACGGATTCGCAGGAGTGGTGGCCGGCCGACTTCGGCCATTATGGGCCGCTGTTCATCCGCATGGCCTGGCACAGTGCCGGCACCTACCGCATCGGCGATGGCCGTGGCGGCGCCGGGGCCGGCCAGCAGCGTTTTGCTCCGCTCAACAGCTGGCCGGACAATGCCAATCTCGACAAGGCGCGCCGGCTGCTGTGGCCGGTCAAGCAGAAATATGGCCGCAAGATCTCCTGGGCCGACCTGCTGATCCTCACCGGCAACGTCGCGCTGGAATCGATGGGCTTCAAGACCTTCGGTTTCGCCGGCGGCCGCGCCGACGTCTGGGAACCCGAACAGGACGTCGATTGGGGTTCGGAAACCAAGTGGCTCGACGACAAGCGCTACTCCGGCGACCGCGAACTCCAGGGCCATCTCGGCGCCGTCCAGATGGGACTGATCTACGTCAATCCGGAAGGGCCGAACGGCAAGCCGGATCCGCTGGCCTCGGCACGCGACATCCGCGAGACCTTCGCGCGCATGGCCATGAACGACGAGGAGACCGTGGCGCTGATCGCCGGCGGTCACACCTTCGGCAAGACGCACGGCGCCGGCGATGCCTCGCTGGTGGGCGCGGAGCCTGAAGGCTCGAGCATCGAGGCGCAGGGCCTTGGCTGGTCGAGCAAGCACGCCTCCGGCATTGCAGGCGACGCCATCACCTCGGGCCTCGAGGTGACCTGGACCACGACGCCGACCAAGTGGAGCAACAACTTCTTCGACAATCTGTTCAACTTCGAATGGGAACTGACCACGAGCCCGGCCGGCGCGCATCAGTGGACGCCGAAGGGCGGCGCCGGTGCCGGGACCGTGCCGGATGCCCACGATCCGTCCAAGCGCCGCGCGCCTGCCATGCTGACGACCGATCTCGCACTGCGGGCCGATCCGGCCTACGAGAAGATCTCGCGGCGCTTCCATGAGCATCCGGACCATTTCGCCGACGCGTTTGCCCGCGCCTGGTACAAGCTGACCCATCGCGACATGGGTCCGATCGTTCGTTATCTCGGCCCGCTCGTGCCGAAGGAAGAGCTGATCTGGCAGGATCCGATCCCGGCGGTCGACCATGAACTGGTCGGCCAGCAGGACATTGCGTCGCTGAAGGCGAAGATCCTGGCATCGGGCCTTTCGGTCTCCGAATTGGTCTCGACTGCGTGGGCCTCGGCCTCGACGTTCCGCAATTCCGACAAGCGCGGTGGTGCCAACGGGGCACGTATCCGACTGGCACCGCAGAAGGATTGGGACGTCAACCAGCCGGCGGAACTGTCGAAGGTGATAGCGAAGCTGGAAGCCATCCAGACGGAGTTCAACGCGGCACAGACCGGCGGGAAAAAGATCTCGCTGGCCGATCTCATCGTGCTCGGCGGTGTCGCCGCGGTCGAGAAGGCGGCGAAGGACGGCGGCCACGAAACTAAGGTGCCGTTCACGCCGGGCCGCATGGATGCTTCACAGGAACAGACCGATGTCCATTCCTTTGCCGCGCTCGAGCCGAAAGTCGATGGCTTCCGCAACTATGTCAGGGGCAAGCAGCCGATGTCGGTCGAAGCCATGCTGGTCGACCGGGCGCAATTGCTGTCGCTGACCGCGCCCGAGATGACGGTTCTGGTCGGCGGTCTGCGCGTGCTCGGCGCCAACACGGCCAGGTCGAAGCACGGCGTGCTCACCGACCGGCCGGGTACGTTGACCAACGACTTCTTCGTCAATCTGCTCAGCATGAACACGGTCTGGGACCCGGCCGCCGGCTCCGACGAAGTCTACGAGGCGCGTGACCGCAAGACCAAGGCGGTCAAGTGGACCGGCACCCGTGCCGACCTGATCTTCGGCTCGCACGCCCAGCTCCGCGCGCTTGCCGAGGTCTACGGGTCGGCGGACGCCAAGGCGAAATTCACCAGGGATTTCGTCGCTGCGTGGACCAAGGTGATGAACGCCGAGCGCTTCGACATCGCCTGAGACCGCTAAAGGTGCTCCGGCGCGGCCGCGCCGGGGTGCCAGTCCTCCCAAGGACCCAACGTCCGGGCCGTGCTTCCAGCGATGGGAGCGCGGCCTTGTCGTAAGAGACTGCGCTTTGGTGGACCGTGCCTTCCTGGGCAGGGATGCTATCTTGCCGGTGTCGCGTCTCCGCCAGTGCACCATGATCGAAATCGTCAAACCCGCGCTCGAACATCTGCCGTCCTACAAGGCGGCGCTCGAACGCGGCTGGTCGCCGGACAATGTGCGGCTGATGGAGGCGACGCGCGAGCAGCTCGCGGCCATCGAAAAGGATCCCGTGGCCTTTCTTGCCGACCTCGACGATCCCCAGGCCAAGGGTAGCGCGATCAGTTTGCCAGACGGCAAAAAGGTGCCGCGCCTACCGGGCTTCCGCCGCTGGATCTGGGACGGCGAGGCGTCGGGCTCGATCGGCTTTCGCTGGCAGAAGGGCACGGCGGAATTGCCGAAGCATGTGCTCGGTCATATCGGCTATGCGGTGGTGCCGTGGAAGCGACGGCGTGGCTACGCCACCGAGGCGCTGCGGCTGATGCTGGAGGAGGCGAGGGCGGTCGGCCTGGCTCACGTCGAGATCACCGCCAAGCCGGGCAATCCGGCCTCGCACAAGGTGATCCTGGCCAATGGCGGCAAGCTCGTCGAACGCTTTTTCGAGGACGCCGCCTATGGCGGGGCGGAGAGCTTGCGGTTCCGGATCGAGCTGTAGGGCGATCTCGTCGGATTGAGTTCACCCCCTCATTTCGAACTCGCCGCCGCCCCTCATCTGCCTGCCGGCATCTTCTCCCCGTAAACGGGGGGGAAGGGGCTGG
>NZ_RZOL01000355.1:0-6377 GCF_004022985.1 Mesorhizobium sp. M7A.F.Ca.ET.027.02.1.1
GAAGATGACGACGACGATGATCAGTCCGGCCGACCCAAGCGGGCTGATCAGCGGACCGACGATGTTCTGCAGGACCTGGAGCGGCCTTTCGCGCGCGACGATCTCGACCGGCACCGGCTCGCGCGGCGGCTTTTCCGGGGTGGCAGCCGGCAGCGAGGGGTCCTGCCGGTCGATCTCCTGGCCGACCCGCTCGACCACCTTGCTCAGTCTGGCAAGGATCCCGCCCCCGACCCCGGTTTCCTTGAGCGAGCGGATCTTGGTCAGGATGTTGGTCTGGTAGACTGGGATGTTCTGCGCCAGTTCGCTGACCTGCGTAGCGACGATGAAGGAGAACAGGCCAAGGGCCGCGAAAGCGCCGAGCACGCTGGCAATGACGGCGGCAATCCGGGGAATGCCTATCTTTTTAAGAGCTGAGACAAGCGGCGCCAGTGCGAAGGTCAGCAGCAGCGCGATCGCGATCGGCAGGAAAACCTCGCGCCCGAAATACAGTGCGGCCACCGTCGTGACGATGGCCGCCATATTGGGCAAAGAGGTTCGCGGATGGGGCGCGGCCGCTGAAAGGGCGTCCCCTAGCCCATCAGCCGGAGACGCCGTGCCGTTTCGACGATTGGCCACGTGATGCCTCCCCTGCCAAATGCCATGATCGGGCATATAGAGCGGACGTGCAACTTTAGCCAACGATGAAATACGCCTCGCTCAACGGGCAATGATCCGGCCCGCGTCGGCCGCTCTCGACCGATCGGATCAGCGCGCCGCATGCCTGGCCAGCGCGTGCTCGATCAGCACGTCGATGGTCTGGCTGTAGCCGATGCCTGAGGCGGCCAGCGCCTTGGCGTACATCGAGATGTCGGTGAATCCGGGAATGGTGTTGACCTCGTTGACGAGCAGGCGGCCGTCGGCGCGCAGGAAGAAATCGACGCGCGCCATGGCTTCGCAGCCGAGCGCCTGAAAAGCCTGACGCGCCATCTCCCTCGCTTTGTCGGCCACAGTGGCCGGGACATCGGCGGGCACCTTGACCAGCGCGCCGTCGGCATCGAGATATTTGGCCTCATAGGTGTAGAAGCCGTGCTTGCCGGCCGGAATGATCTCGCCGGGCAGCGACACCGTCAGCGACCCGTCGGCGCGCTCCAGCACCGAGAACTCGATCTCGCGCCCCTCGACGAATTCCTCGATCAACACTTTGCCGTCGTAGCGGAAAGCCGTGTCGATGGCCTGCTCGAAGCCATCCCTGTCATTCACCTTGCTGACCCCGAAGGACGAGCCCTGGCGCGCCGGCTTGGCGAAGAACGGCAGGCCGAGCATCCCGGCAATCTCCTGGAAGGAATGCTTGCCATTTCGATGCACGGTGGCGGAGCGGGCAACCGCCAATCCCGCCTCGCGCATCAGCCGCTTGGCGACATCCTTGTCCATGGCGGCGGCCGAGGCGAGAATGCCGCAGCCGACATAGGCGACATCGGCGACCTCGGCATAGCCCTGCACCGAGCCGTCCTCGCCGAACGGCCCGTGCAGCACCGGGAACATGACGTCGATGGGAGGCAGGTCAGGCTGCGTACCATCCCGAGCCACAGCGACCAGCCGGCCCTTGCCGCCGGGCAACAATGCAACCTCCGGGCCGTCTTCGGATGCCGGCGCCCCTGCCCCGTCATCGCCGATCGCCGCGGCGCGATCGAGTTGTTGCAGCAGCCATCTGCCGCTTTTGGAAATGGCGATCGGCACGATGTCGTAGCGCGTCCGGTCGATCGCCTTCAGCACATTGGCGGCCGAAAGGCGCGACACGTCATGCTCGGCCGAACGCCCGCCATAGAGGATGGCCACTCTTGTCTTGCCGGTCATCGAAATCCCTCGACTGTCAAAAAAATCACATGGCGACGGCAATGCCGCGATTGGCGAAGAAGCGGTCGAAATCGGCCGGCGCCAACACTGCGTCTGCCTGTGTGGCGGGGTCATGGCCGGACGGGTTGTGGAAGAGGAAACCCTGGTTGGATGCCGCCGTGACCAGCACCAGATGACCGCCCTTCGAGGGCGGCTCGCGCTCGGGCCAGCGGATCGAACTGCTGACCGACGCGATGAAGAAGCGCGTCCGCTGCATGATCGCCGGAATCTCCGCCGTCGCGACATTGGTCACCACCTCGGCCCGGAGTCCAAAAACCTCTTTCACGAAGCTGACGAAGGGCGCGTAGATCAGCCCCTTGATCGATCCCCCGTTGACGACATAGCCGCCATATAAGGTGCAGCGCTTGGCAAGCTCGATCGTCGGCACGATCTCGCCGCGGCTGGCGAGGATCATCTTCAGGCACGCCATGCCGCAGATGTTGGCCGCCCAGGCCGCATACTCATCGAGGGTCTCCGCCCCGGATCGCCGCCACAGCGGATCGCGCCTGAGCGCAACATCCGCGCCGTCGGCGAGCACGTCCAGCGTCAGGTCGGGCGTCTCCCACTGGCTGAAAAACGGCACGGTTTCAGGCAATGGGCTCATGCGGACTTCCTCGGGCGGCTGGCTCCATCTCGTATACGAGGATACGAGATGGATGAAAAGCCGCTTAGGCCCGTTTAGGTGTGGCGAGCCGTGCGCCGCCGCCTACTCGGCCTTCGTCCAGCCGAAAACCAGCCAAGCATATTTCGATTTTTCGTCGGGTTCGACAGTGTAGGTCATCTGCATGTCGCCGTCCTTGGCGTAGATATCCAGCCTTGGCGCCGTCTCCAGCTTGAGCCACGCCGAACTGTTGCTGAAGGACCAGGTTCCGCACCAGACGCAAGGCCCCGACGTCGGATCACCCGGCTGATGAAAATTGTAGCGGCCGTCCGCCGTGATCTCCAGATAGTCGAACGCGCCGTAAAACGCG
Organism: Mesorhizobium sp. M7A.F.Ca.ET.027.02.1.1; assembly: GCF_004022985.1. Taxonomy (NCBI): domain Bacteria; kingdom Pseudomonadati; phylum Pseudomonadota; class Alphaproteobacteria; order Hyphomicrobiales; family Phyllobacteriaceae; genus Mesorhizobium; species Mesorhizobium sp. M7A.F.Ca.ET.027.02.1.1. The sequence continues at coordinate 2,844 of NZ_RZOL01000355.1, forward strand.
GTCACTGTCTGCTGGAACTCGTTGGCGGCCGCTTCTTGTTCCGGCGTCGGCGCATCCTTCATATCGCGCGGCGGCCGGATGGCTCCGCCGTTGAGTTTCCATTTGCCGACAAAATCCTTCTGGGTCGGAAGATATTCCTCCTGCGCCTGCGCCGATGAAACATAAGCAAAAGGTGATATACTTGTGAGGCCCACGGCCCCGATCGCAAATAAAAGCGTGGCGGCACAGATCGCCCTTGTTGGGTTTTGCATAAAAAATGTATCTCCAAGGGGGTAAGGGGAGTTTTATTGAGGATTTGCAGCGCGCGTTGCTTCCATACCGATTCCCGCCCGCCATTTGCACGGTTAGCATCGGGGCCACCAATCTGGCAACGCAAGGCAACTTCTCTCAGGCATCGCATGCGCCCGCGATCCGGCCGGCTGAATATCGGCAGCTTAGAAGGTGATCTTCACCGAAGCGGCGCTGCGACTATGCGGACCGTGATGGACGGCCTCGATGTTGTTGCCGTCGGGATCGAGCAGGAAGGCGGCGTAATAGCCGGGATGATAGGGCCGTTCGCCCGGCGCGCCATTGTCCGTGCCGCCAGCCGCCAGTCCGGCCTTGTAGAAGGCGTCGACCATGGCGTGGTCCCTTGCCTGGAAAGCCAGGTGATGGCGACCGGTGAGTTTTCCCTGTGCGGCCCGGCTGTCGGCAGTGGAGACAAACAGCTCGTCGGCCCAGAAAAAATCGTCGCCGATCCCACCGATCGGAACATCGATCGCCTGCAGGACCGCCTCGTAGAAACGCCGGCTGGCCGGGAGATCCCTGACCACCAGTTGGATGTGGTCGATGAGCCGGCCGCGATGCAATTCCTGGGTTTCCATAAAGATGCCTCCTCGTGAGGTTCGAATTTAGGTTCGGACAGGGCGTCGTCAATGCGGATACTTGTTCTATCCAGCAAACAAAAAGCCCGCCGGGAGGGGAGCCGGCGGGCCTTTGGAAAGCATGTCTAGCCTTCAGGGGTCTGAGGGGGGATCAGACCTGGTAAGAACCTTCGTTGGCCGCGGAGGTTCCACCCGAACAAAAAATTGCCGATGGCCCGTCGAAACCGCGGAAGCGGTGGAGGCGATTTCTTCGCGAGAGCACTCACAGTTTGGAACTTTCCGCTCACAACCGGGTTGGGTGCCCCGGTGGGAGGAATTGCGATTGGACTGTTTTCAGAGGCTCGAAGCGCTGGTCGATAGCGCCGGTGTCGACGATATCGAGGAAGCAACCGCTCTGCTGCGCCGGTTCAAGGGCAGGTCGCGCGAGGTCGCGGCAGCCATCGATGAGTTCATGCTCGATTTCATGACGTTGGTCTTCGTCGTCGAAAACGGCGAAGCAGGTTTCGAAAAGCCGGTCCGCAAGCTTGCTCGCACCAGGCTTTCAAAGCTTGAGCGGCTGGTGACTGTGATGGCGGAGGAAAAGCCGGCCTCCGGAGCCGGCCTATCCCTTTAGGATGGCGGCTAGCCTTGGAATGCCTTCGCTCACCGCGCGCCGGTCGGCGAGCGTGAAGGACAGCCGCAGCGTGTTGCGCCCGGTGCCGTCGGCATAAAAGGCGCTGCCCGGCACGAAGGCCACCCGCCCTTCTTTCACCGACCGCGCCAGAAGCTCGGTGGCGTCGGCCCCTTCCGGCAACGTTACCCAGACGAACATGCCGCCTTCCGGGCGGCTCCAGGTCACGCCTTCCGGCATATTGGATTCCAGTGCCGAGAGCAGCCCGTCGCGGCGCTCGCGATAGGCGCCGATAAGTTTTTCCACCTGGCCGTCGAAGACGGCTTCGGCGACACGATGCATCACCACCTGGTTGATCGACGGGCTGTGCAGGTCCGAGGCCTGCTTCATCAGCACCAGTTTCTCGACGATGTGGCGCGGGGCGCAAACCCAGCCGACGCGCATGCCCGGCGACAGTATCTTCGAGAACGAGCCGCAATAGAGCGTGCGCGCCTTGTCGATGCCGCCGGACCTGATGCAGTCGAGCGCCAGGATCGGCGGCACGCCGTCGCCGTCATAGCGCAGCGCGCGATAGGCGGCATCCTCGATGACGGCGATGTCGAGTTCGCCGGCAAGGTCGAGCACCGCTTCGCGCTGCTCACGGTTCAGCGTGTTGCCGGTCGGGTTGGCGAAATCCGGCACCAGATAGGCGAATTTGGCCTTGCCGCCATTTGCTGCCGCTGCCGCGCGATAGGCATCGGGCGTCATGTTGCCGCCGGCCGGGGTCAGCCGGTCGTAGCGAGGCTCATAGGCGTTGAAAGCCTGCAGCGCGCCGAGATAAGTCGGCCACGTCACCAGCGCGGTATCGCCCGGCGACAGGAACAGTTTGCCGAGATAGTCCAGCGCCTGCTGCGAGCCGGAGGTGATGAAGATATTGGCCTCGTCACAGGCGACGCCGAGCTTGCCCATCTGCCCGGCGAGCCAGCGCCGCAACGGCAGGTAGCCTTCCGAGACCTGGTACTGCAGCGCCGCACCCGCCTCGGCGCCGCCGAGCACCGAAGCATAGGCGTCACGGATCGCCTCGGCCGGGAACAGCGCCGGATCGGGAATACCACCGGCGAACGAGATGATGTCCGGCTGGTCGAGCAGCTTCAGGAGCTCGCGGATTTCGGACGCTTTCATGCGCGACGAGCGCGAAGCCAACAGATTCATAAGGGTCACGACACGCCTCCCCAGACGCTGCAATATAGGTCAACTTGGCTGACCTATATCCCCTCTTGGCCGCGAATTGAAGTGTGCCTGAACGATTTCCCGAATGCGCCAGCGCTGGCGCACTGCTCGAACGCCGCGAGCAGTTCCACAAAAAATGTGCAGCGGTTTCCGTCCGCCTAAAGGCTCTTCTTGTAGCCGAGATGGCTGCCGGTGAAGCCGAGGCTTTCGTAGAAACGGTGCGCGTCCGCCCGCCCCTTGTCGGTGGTCAGTTGGACGAGGCTGCAGCCCCGCGCCCGGCACGCGTCGATCGCCCATACGATCATCTGCCTGCCGATGCCGTCCGAGCGCCTGTGGCCGGCAACCCGAACCGCCTCGATCTGGCCGCGCCAGGCGCCTTTGCGCGAGAGCCCGGCAAGGAAAGAAATCTGCAAGGTACCGATCACCTCGCCGCCCTCGACAGCCACCGCCAGCAGTTGATTGGGATCGGCGTCGATGGCGTTGAAAGCATCGAGATAGCCTTGCGCCAGCGGCAAGGCAGCGTCCTCGCGGCCGGCGCCAAGCGGATCGTCGGCCAGCATCGCGACGATATCAGGCAGGTCGGAGGCCTGCGCACGGCGGAAGGTGATCATGGTGTCGAGATATCGCGAGGCACTGGTGGCCGCAAGATTTGAATATGCTCTCCACCGGGAGCTGGTGCCGCCCCTCATCTGCCTGCCGGCATCTTCTCCCCGTATAGTGACGGGGAGAAGGACGCTGTGTCAGATGATTTCGCCAAATCGCCAGCGTCGCAGAAAAAGCGCCAACGTGGCGGCCGGCCCCTTTCTCCCCGTCACTATACGGGGAGAAATGTCCGGCAGGACAATGAGGGGC
>NZ_RZOL01000356.1:0-6364 GCF_004022985.1 Mesorhizobium sp. M7A.F.Ca.ET.027.02.1.1
GGATAGGAGATATACATGCTGAATTCCGTTTCTCTGACATTTCCCGATGGCTCCGTCCGCGAATATGACGCGGCGATGACCGGTGCCGGCCTCGCCGAATCGATCTCGAAATCGCTGGCCAAGAAGGCGGTCGCCTATGCGATCGACGGCACGGTTCGCGATCTCAGCGATCCGCTCGGCAAGTCCGGCAAGGTCGAGATCGTCACCCGCGACGACGCGCGCGCGCTGGAGCTGATCCGCCACGACGCGGCCCATGTGCTGGCGGAAGCCGTGCAGGAGATATGGCCGGGAACGCAGGTGACCATCGGGCCGGTGATCGAGAACGGCTTCTACTACGATTTCGCCCGTAACGAGCCGTTCACGCCTGACGATTTTCCGGTGATCGAGAAGAAGATGCGCGAGATCATCGCGCGCAACAAGCCGTTCACCAAGCAAGTCTGGTCGCGCGACAAGGCGAAAAAAGTGTTTGCCGACAAGGGCGAGCGCTACAAGCTGGAGCTGATCGATGCCATTCCCGAGGATCAGGATCTCAAGATCTACGCGCAGGGCGACTGGTTCGACCTCTGCCGTGGCCCGCACATGGCCTCGACCGGGCAGATCGGCAATGCCTTCAAACTGATGAAGGTGGCCGGCGCCTATTGGCGCGGTGATTCGAACAACCCGATGCTGACCCGCATCTACGGCACGGCCTGGGCTGATCAGGCGCAGCTCGAAGCCTACCAGATGATGCTGGAGGAGGCCGAGAAGCGCGACCATAGGAAGATCGGCCGCGAGATGGACCTGTTCCATTTCCAGGAAGAGGGACCGGGCGTCGTCTTCTGGCATGCCAAGGGCTGGAAGATGTTCCAGAACCTGGTCAACTACATGCGCCGCCGCCTCGACGAGCAGGGCTATCAGGAGGTCAACGCGCCGCAGGTGCTCGACAAGAGCCTGTGGGAGACGTCAGGCCATTGGGGCTGGTATCGCGACGCCATGTTCAAGGTGACGGTCGCCGGCGACGACACCGATGACGACCGGGTCTTCGCGTTGAAGCCGATGAACTGTCCGGGCCATGTGCAGATTTTCAAGCATGGGTTGAAGTCTTATCGCGATCTGCCTGTCAAACTTGCGGAATTCGGCAATGTGCATCGCTACGAGCCGTCGGGCGCGCTGCACGGGCTGATGCGTGTGCGCGGCTTCACGCAAGATGATGCGCACATCTTCTGCACCGAGGAGCAGCTGGCTGCGGAGTGCCTGCGCATCAACGACCTGATCCTGTCGACCTATGCTGATTTCGGTTTTGACGAAATCAGCGTCAAGCTTTCGACGCGGCCCGACAAACGCGTCGGCACCGACGAAGCCTGGGATCATGCCGAGGCGATCATGGGGAGCGTGCTGGAGACGATCAGGACACGGTCCGGCAATCGCATCAAAACCTCCATCAATCCGGGCGAGGGCGCCTTCTACGGACCGAAATTCGAATACGTGCTCAAGGATGCCATTGGCCGCGAATGGCAGTGCGGCACGACGCAGGTCGACTTCAACCTGCCGGAACGGTTCGGCGCCTTCTATATCGGCTCCGATTCCGAGAAGAAGCAGCCTGTGATGGTGCACCGCGCCATCTGCGGCTCGATGGAGCGCTTCCTCGGCATCCTGATCGAGAACTATTCCGGCCATTTCCCGCTGTGGTTCGCGCCGCTGCAGGTGGTGGTGGCGACGATCACGTCGGATGCCGATGGCTATGCGACCGAGGTGGTGGCAAAGCTGAAGGCCGCCGGGCTTTTGGCGGAAGCGGATCTGCGTAACGAGAAGATCAACTACAAGGTCCGCGAGCACTCGCTGGCCAAGGTTCCGGTCATCCTCGTCTGCGGCAAGCGCGAGGCCGAAGAGCAGACCGTCAACATGCGCCGGTTGGGCTCGCGCGACCAGGAATCGCTTGGCCTTGACCAGGCGATCGCGCAATTGGCCGAAGAAGCTGTTACACCCGACCGCCGGCGCAAACGCGCGGCTTGATTGGCATAGTTTCGACTAATGGCGGTGGAGCGATCCACCGCCATTTTCATATCCCTGTCACGCCGACCTTGTAACCAGCCCCTATGCTCAAGTTGAAATTGCGCGAACGACCCTTTCCCGAGCTTTCCTATGCCAATCCGCGCCAGCCGGCGCTGACACGCTGGTTCATTCATTCGGTCGAAGGCCTGTCAGGCCGCGACCGCTACACAGCACTTTATGATTTCTGGCGCAGCCAGGTCGTGCCGACCGGCGAACGCGTGTTCAGCCGTATGCTCGAACTGATCGACGTCCGCGTGCGGACATCGGATCAATGGCCGCCGGCGCAATTGCCGGATACGCCGCTGGTGATCGTCGCCAATCATCCGTTCGGCATTGGTGACGGCATTGCCGTGCTGTCATTGGTCGAGCAGCTCGGACGCCCGTTCCGGGTGATGATCCACAAGGATCTGCTCAAGATCCGCGAAATGGAGTCTTACTCGCTGCCAATCGACTTTTCCGAGACCAAGGACGCGCTGAAGAACAACATGGCCGTGCGCCATGAGGCGGTGCGGCTGTTGAAGGAAGGCGTCACCATCGTGGTGTTTCCGGCCGGCGGTGTCGCCACCGCGCCGAAGGGCTTTGGCCGGGCACGCGACTTGCCGTGGAAGATGTTTCCAGCCCGTCTCGTCCAGGACGCCAGGGCGTCGGTCATCCCGATGCATTTTTCCGGACAGAACGGCAGGCTGTTCCATCTCGTCAGCGGCCCGATGAACATGGCCGAGCGCGACCGTCGCCTGGCGAAATTCGTCGGCAGGGCCTCTCTGACATTGCGCACGTCGCTGCTCATTCACGAATTCGCGCGGCTGTCCGGCAAGGCGATCGAGGTGCGCGTCGGGGATGTGCTGAGCTGGAGCGAGCTGGAGCCGTTGCGCGACCGCAAGGCATTGCTCGACCGCCTCTATCGAGGCGTGTTCGACCTGGCGCCAGCTTTGCCACGCCGCCGGATCCCGTTCCTGCCGGCGCGGACCAAGATGGCGGCTTGAGGCAGCCAAACGTCCAGCTCAAAAGGGGGCCGGTCTCGGCCGTCCATTGCAGAAATAGTATGACACTGTAACGTCGCGTGCTATAGAAAGGCAAGGAAGGACTTGCCATGAGAACCAGCAAACCGATCACCGTGACCCTTGGCCGCCAGCAGAGCGGCCTCGACGCACGTCTGGCGTCGGGCGCCTACGACTCCGCCAGCGAGGTCATGCGCGCCGCGCTGCGTGCCCTCGACCGTGAGGAGCAGACCATCGCCGCGATCATGCGCGCCAAGGTCCAGGAAGCTCTTGACGACCCGCGTCCAGACATCCCGGCAGAAGAGGTCTTCAAAGAGCTGCGCGCCCATCATGCGGACCGCATGAAGACCTCCAAGCGTGACACATAAGGTCGTCTTCAGGCCGGCGGCTCAAGCCGACCTCTTCGCCATCTACAACTACATCGAAAACGACAGCGGGAATCGGCGTGCCGGCGACTATGTCGACCGCATAGAGGCCGCGTGCATGGCGCTGTCCACCTTCCCGGAACGCGGGACCGTGCGCGACACCGTTGGCCCCGGCGTCCGCATCGTCGGTTTTGAACGCCGCGTGTCGATCGTTTTCCGGGTCGACGGTGGCACCGTGGTCATCCTGCGCGTGCTCTACGGCGGACAGGATTATCCGGCCGGTTCAGAGGATGACGCAGACACCTGATTCCCCGGTAGGAAGTGCGAACTACAATCTAGTCCGCGCCTTCTTCGGGATCCATCGCCGCGGCCTCGGTGGCCAGAACCTCGATCTCCTGGTTCTGCCCGGCCACGACCGTAAAATCCTTCTGATAGATGCGGTCGCGGTTCTTGGCGATGATGGTGTAGTCGCCCTCGGCCAGCACCATCGAGGCGAAGGCGCCGACGGTTTCCTTGATCGGATCGCCCGATTCATTGAGCAGCGACCAGGACGTATCGGCGATCGCCTCGCCACCGGTTTCGCGCACCAGCTTCATGGTGATCTCGGCGGCGTGGTGCTCGACGGTGGCTTCGGTCAGCTTGCCGGCCTCGACACGGATGTCGGAGCGGATGACCGCGTTGACCGCGCCATAGGTCGAGACGACATGGTAGATGCCGGCGTTGAGCCGCACGACGCTGTTGGGCTCGACATCGGGAATGATCAGCGCGCGGTCGCCATTGGCCTCGGCGGTGCCTTCGTAGATCGAAAATCGCAGCTTCTTTGGTGGAATGCGCACGCCGCCGGACAGCACTGCGTCGAGCTTGAGGCCGCCGGCGTCGAGCACGAGACTTTCGCGCTTGGCGTCCTTGCCGACAGTGATGCGCTTGGTGGCGCCGGCCCGGCCGTAGGAGGCGTGAACCAGATAGCTGCCGGGTTCGAGCTGGAAGACGGCGGTGCCGCCATGGGAGGAGGCAACCATCGGCAATTTGCCGTTGACGGCTTCGGGCTTGAAAACCCGCCAGACGATGCCGCGCGTGATGTCGGAACCCTTGTCGGTCAGTTGGGCGGACAATGTGATGGCGCCGCCGCCGCTCAGCGCCAGCGACGTCTCGCCTTTCGGCGTCGCGTAGCTCGAAATTCCCGGAAGCTTCAGGTCGGTGACACCGTCGACGTTCTGCGCCACGGCAAGCGAAACCGGCGCCATGAATATCAGCGCGCCGAGCCAGACCAGGAAAAGACGGACAGTCCCCTCAAACATGCCTTGCGTTGAAGCCCATGGCGGTGGCAATTTCAAGGCTTAAGAGTTGAAACGACTCTTCCCTCCGGCGTATCCCGCGCCAATGCCCGAGCCGCCCGAATCCCCGATGGTGCGCTTCAGCTCAAAACAGAATGTCCAGGAGACTTGCGCCCATGGCGTCGCCGATCATCGACTTCCTGCTCACCCGAAACTCCGCACCGATCCCCGATTTGAAGGAGCCGGCGCCGAGCGATGCGGAGATCGCCACGATGATCGCCGCTGCCTCCCGGGTGCCCGACCATGGCCGGTTGGAGCCCTGGCGCTTCATCCTCTACCGTGGCGACGCCCGCGTCGAGATCGGCAGGCAACTGGCAGCGCTTGCAGAGCAGCGGGAAGGTCCCTTGTCCGAAGGCCGCCGCAACCAGGAACTGGCGCGATTCTCGCGCGCGCCACTGGTGATCGGCGTTGTGTCGATTCCCAGGGAGAATCCAAAAATCCCGCAATGGGAAATGTTCCTGTCGGGCGGCATGGCGGCGATGAACCTGATGATAGCAGCGAATGCGCTGGGCTATGGCACCAACATGATCAGCAACTGGTATTCGGATGTGCCGGAGGGCAGGGCGCTGCTGGGGCTGGCGCCGCAGGAGCGGGTCATCGGCTTCATCCATATCGGCTCCTATGCCGGCCCGGCACCGGAGCGGCCCCGGCCCGATCCGGCAAAGCTGTACAGTGACTATTCGGGGCCGTGGGCGGGCTGAATGTTCTACGAACCCTCAAAGGGCCACGGCCTGCCGCATGACCCTTCGAAGGCGATCGTGGCGCCGCGTCCGATCGGCTGGATTTCGACACTGAACAGGGCAGGCGAGGTCAATCTCGCGCCATACTCCTTCTTCAATGCCGTTTCTACGCGGCCTTTCATCGTCTGGTTCTCCTCCGAAGGCGAGAAGGACAGCGCCTCCTTCGCCCAGGAAACCGGCGAGTTCGTCGCCAATCTCGTCGGCCGCGATCTCGCGGAGAAGATGAACCGCACATCGGTCAACGCACCGCGCGGCGTCAACGAGTTCGTCTATGCCGATCTTGCCATGGCGCCGTCTCGGCTGGTGGCGCCGCCGCGCGTGGCGGCAGCGCCGGCCGCGCTCGAATGCCGGGTGACGGAAGTCTTTCGGCCAAAGGCGCTGGACGGATCGCCGACACGCGCTGTGATTGTTGCCGGTGAAGTGGTCGGCGTGCACATCGACGACGCCTTCCTGACAGACGGCCTGTTCGACATCACCAAGGCCGGCAATGTCGCCCGTCTCGGCTATATGGATTATGCCAGCGTCGACGAGGTGTTTTCGATGCGCCGGCCGCGCTGGGACAAGGACTAGATATCAGGCTTGGCCAGCGCCTTGCCGGCACTCTTTCGCCGCCTGGCCGTCATGACGGTGCGCACATAGCCGGGCTCGCCGATCCGGATGCTTCCATCGGGCAGGCCCAGTATGCGGTCGAGAGCGATCTCGTAGAGCCTGACGCGTTTCTCCAGGGCCTCGATCGCGATCTCCATGTCGGCGTCGCTGCCGCCGGCAATTGCCTTGGCAACGACGTCATGCGTGGCCATGCCGAACTGCATGACGATGTCGGCAACACCTTCCGGATCGAAGGTCCTGAAAGTGCCGTCTTCGATCCCTTGCCTGATGATCTTGACCAGCAGAGG
>NZ_RZOL01000357.1:0-6357 GCF_004022985.1 Mesorhizobium sp. M7A.F.Ca.ET.027.02.1.1
CCTTCCGCCGCGCCATCGAAGAAGGACTGCTCGATCCCAAGCGCATCGTCCAGATCGGCATCCGCGGCTCGATATACGAACCCGGCGAACATGAATGGGCGGTCGCCCAGGGCATCCGCATCATCTACATGGAGGAGTTCGTCAGGCGGGGCGCGGCCAGCGTCATGGAAGAGGCGCGCGGCATCGTCGGCGATACGCCCATCTATGTGACCTTCGACATCGACTGCATCGACCCGTCGATGGCGCCTGGGACCGGAACGCCCGAGCTAGGCGGCTTCACCACCCGCGAGGCCCAGGAAATGGTCCGCCTGCTCGACGGATTGACCATTGTCGGTGCCGACGTCGTCGAGGTGGCGCCGCCTTTCGACCTGGGCGGAATGACGGCGCTCGCCGGCGCGACGATGATGTTCGAGCTGCTGTGCGTGATGGCGAAGTCGGTTCAAGCAGCGAGAGCGCCGGACTGAGCACAAGCATCAAATCCGCCTGATGCATCGCCGTCCGCTCAGAGCGGATTCTCGGCATAGAACTCCAGCACGCGCTGCTTGAAGGTCTTGTCCCCGACGGCCAGCATATGGTCCCGGCCCTCGATGTGAAAGGCGCTGGCGTTCGGCATCAACGCTGCAAGCTCATCGGGCGAGCCGCCAATGTCGTCGGTGGTTCCGACGGCGACCAGCGCCGGCTGGGCGATTCGCGCGATATCCTGCTCGCTCAGCAATTCCCGCGATTTGGCGATGCAAGCGGCCAAGGCCCGGCGATCGCTGCGGGTCTGGTCGGCGAAGGCGCGAAACGACCGGCCGCGCGGATGGCTGGTGGCGGCCGGATCATCGGCAAGCAGGGCGGCGGCGATCGGATCCCAATCGCCGACACCGTCGACCATGCCGATGCCGAGACCGCCGAAGACCAGCGTCGCCACCTTGTCCGGATCGGACAGCGCCATGAACGCCGCGATGCGAGCGCCCATCGAATAACCCATGACATGGGCGCGCTCGATGCCGAGATGGCCGAGCAAGGCAGCGGCATCGGAAGCCATCTTGACCGGCGTGTAGTCGGCCTCCTCATAGCTCTTCGACGACGAGCCGTGGCCGCGATTGTCGAAGGCGATAGCGCGGTAACCGGCATCGTTCAGCGTCTTGAACCAGCCGGGCGACACCCAGTTGACATAATGGCTCGAGGCGAAGCCATGGATCATCAGCACCGGATCGCCCTCGCCCGATTCCGGCTGGCGGTCGAGGAAGGCAAGGTCGAAGCCGTCATGGATGAAAAACTGCATCTGCGATCCCGCCTGCGTGCTCAACCGCCACCGCCATTGGGCGCATCGCCATTGTCGGCTGGTGGCATGCCGGGGCCGGATACCGTGCCCACGGCCGGATGGCGCAAAAGGTCGCCATACTCGATGCCGTTCCTGGCGGCAGTGCCGGCCTTGAGCTCGAGCACGAAGCGCACCGGTACGCCGGGCGAAATGACGGCGTCCGATTGCGGCTCGCCGTGCTTGACCGCCCGGATCTTGCCATCCTGGCCGACGAAAATCAGATCAAGCGGCATTGGCGTGTTGTGCATCCAGAAGCCGACCTGCTGCTGGACCTCGAAGACGAACAGCATGCCGTGGTTGTCCGCCATGTCCTGGCGGTACATCAAGCCGGCCTCGCGCTCCGCGGCGGTGTCGGCGACTTCGATGGAAAAAGAGCGATCACCGCCTTTCGTCACCACGACCAATGGCGTCGGATCGGCCGGAAGGATCATCGCCCGGCTGTCCGCCGAGGTCGGCTTTTCGGAATAGAAGTAACCACCGGCGGCGGCGATGAAGGCAATCGCGCACATCGCGCCCGCGGTCAGCCAGTTCCTGTAAGCCATTCGAGATCCTCGGCCGGAAACGCCCTAGTGCGAGACCGGCAAGGTCCCCATATCGGGGTGAATTTCGGCGGCCATAAGGCCTTTGTCGCCGCGCCCGAAACGAACCAGCACGACCTGTCCGGGCCGGAGCTCGGTGATACCGTAGCGGCGCAAGGTCTCCATATGGACGAAGATGTCCTCGGTGCCCTCGCCGCGGGTGAGAAAACCAAACCCCTTGGTGCGGTTGAACCATTTCACCAGGGCGCGTTCGAGACCGCTCTCCGGCGTCACCGCGACATGGGTGCGCTGCTCCTGCATCTCGGCCGGGTGGACCGCGGTGGTGACGTCCATAGAGAGCACCCGGAAGGCCTGCAATCCGCGGTCGCCATGTTTGACGAGGCAGACCACGCGTGCGCCCTCCAGGGCCGTCTGAAAGCCATCCCTTCGAAGACATGTCACATGGAGGAGGATATCGCCGGAAATGCCGCCATCCGGCAAAATGAAACCATAGCCCTTGGCCACATCGAACCACTTGATGGCGCCGGCTATTTCGAGCAAGTCCGCGGCATCGCCGCCTTCGTCACGCTGCAAGGCGTCGCCGAGGGGTCCGTCCCGCCCCGTCAAAGAGGCCTTTTCCCCCATAAGAATGCCCCCTTTTTTCAAGAACACCGCAACTGATTCTTGCCAACAGATTAACACTGCGGCTTCCGGTCTGTGCAAGACCTGCCGTGCCTTTTTTCACGGTTCATTTGGGCAATACCGGATTTGTTCTTTGCCGGCATTGCGCACCGCCGCACGATTGCCCTTTGACAGGGCCGACCCTATGTTGCGCCGCAACGCAATTTATCGAGGAAATCACATGCGCTATCTGCACACCATGATCCGCGTCACCGACGTCGATGCCTCGCTCGACTTCTACTGCAACAAGCTCGGCCTCAAGGAAGTGCGCCGCTACGAAAACGAGCAAGGCCGCTTCACGCTGATCTTCCTCGCGGCCTCCGAAGACGAGCAAAGCGGCATCGCCGACAAGGCACCGCTGGTCGAACTGACCTACAATTGGGATCCGGAAGACTACAAGGGCGGACGCAATTTCGGCCACCTCGCTTATGAGGTCGACGACATCTACGCCACCTGCCAGCATCTGATGGACAATGGCGTCATCATCAACCGGCCGCCGCGCGACGGCAACATGGCTTTCGTCAAGTCGCCGGACGGCATCTCGATCGAGCTTCTGCAGAAAGGCCCGGCCAAGGCCAAGGCGGAGCCCTGGGCTTCGATGGCGAACACCGGAAGCTGGTAGCCGATCACGCTGTCTTGAGCGGACAATACCAGGCTGACGGCCCAGTACCGTTTGGTTTTTCAGGGGCGGCGCCTATCTGTCTGGCTGAGGCGCCAGGCTTGGGCCGGTGCCCCGGCCACGCAACAGGCGCTTGCCCAGGAGAATCCATGCCGACCAGCCATGCCGACGTCGCCACCGAACATGCCAGCCGCTACCTGCAGCAGCTGTGCAAGCACTGGGCGCACAAATTCCCGGTCGAGTTCGATCCCACCCACGGCACCATCGATCTTTCAATGGGCCGTACCGTCATGGATGCCGATGCGGCGACACTGCATATCACGGTGTCGACTGACGAAGCAGGATCGATCGGGCGCCTGGAAGGCGTTGTCGCCGATCACATCAAGCGCTTTGCTTTCCGCGAAGAGCTGACCTTCGACTGGAAACCGGTCTGATCCGCGATCAGCCGCAATGGCGGACACCGGCGCTGTCGGCAACCGGGGCGCCTGAAAAAATTATGGCGTCGCTGGTCGCGACGCCATCTGAACCATCGAAACGGCCGATCGATCAGAACTTGTAGTTCAGTCCGATCTTTATCGTATGGGCGTCGATCTTCACCTTCGCTTCGTCACCATCGAGGTCGCTCAAATCAACCTTGCCGAAATCGAAGTACTGATATTCCAGCTTGGTGGTCCATTTGTCGGAAACGGCCCATTCGACACCGCCACCGACCGTGTATCCGAAACGACCGCCGCTTTTCGACGCATTGTTGTCCGGATCGGGATCGCCGCCGTCGAGGTCGCCGTAGCTGACTTTGTAGTGCGTGGCCGCCGCCCCGCCCTTGGCATAGATCAGCAGCGTGTCAGCCGCGAAGCCCAAGCGTGCAGTCAGGTCGCCATAGACGCCCAGCTTCGTCGATCCGAAATTGTCGGGACTTTCGACGACAAAATTATCACCACGAACCCCCAGATAGCCCAGATCGGCTTCAACACCGTATACGAACGCACCAGACTGCCAGTTGTAGCCAGCCTGGACGCCGCCGAGAAAGCCATCGGTGCTGACGTCCAAGGTCTGGCCGGCGTCTTCCTCGAAGAAATTGCCGCTCGGATCAACTGCATCGGCACTTCCCCAGCCATAGCCGGCGTTGATACCGACATAACCACCGGACCAGTTGAAACCCGCCGGCATCTCGGTCGTGACCGCATCGGCCGCGAACGATGCGCCGCAGGCAGAGATCAAGAAAGTGGACGCAATAATTAGACGTTTCATCGAAATCCCCCAAGAATAGATTGGGAGAATACCACGGCGCGGGTCATTCGGCAGCCCAGCAAATCAGACAGCCACAAATTGTTGCAGAAAAAACACAGTGGCTTGATCCAGGAACAATACTCGCCGACCGGCAAGGCTGCACTTTAAATCGAAAGCAAGTCAGGGCACACGAGCCATCTCCAGCAGCGCCTGCACGGAGCGCCAGTTGCGTGCGGTGCCCGGGACTTTCAGCGTGCGCGGGATCAGCCCGGCAAACACCGATTTGCCCAGCCCGTCCGGCGCGCTGAGGTAGAGCACATCGCCCTTGATCTCGAAGCGTTCGGGGCCGGTGCACTTTTCGGCCAGCCGCGTCACCTCGTCCGCTGTCGGCTCGCGCTCCAGCACATAGGCATGCAGCTTCGTATGCTCCGCGGCAGCTTCCGGGTAAGGGTTTTCGTTCACCAGCCGCTCGAACCAGGAAAGATCGCGCACCATGATGCGCGAATAAAAACCCCATTTCTTCTTGAAGGCTGCTTCGATCTGTTTCGTCAGCGTCGCCGCGTCGCCCTTCTTCGCCCGGAACACGGCATTGCCGCTCTGCACATAGGTGGCGACATCGGAAAAGCCGAGATCCTCGAAGAACGACCGCAGCTCCGCCATCTTGACGATGGGGTTGCCGCCGACATTGATACCGGAAAACAGTGCGACGAAGATTTTTCCTGCCTCCTTGCCGCTCATATGATGAACCCGGCCAATGTCTCGTTGTCGGTGATGTCCTGATACTGGACGCCTTCGGCCTCGAACTTCGCCTTGAGCAGATCGAAATTGCGGCGGTCCTTGGTTTCGATGCCGATCAGCACCGACCCGAAATTGCGCGCCGATTTCTTCAGATATTCGAAACGGGCGATGTCGTCGTCGGGCCCGAGCAGTTCGAGGAAGTCTCGCAGCGCGCCGGGCCGCTGCGGAAAGCGGATGATGAAGTATTTCTTCAGCCCCTCGAAGCGCAGCGCCCGTTCCTTGACGTCCGGCAGCCGCTCGAAATCGAAATTGCCGCCCGAAACCACGGCAACGATGGTCTTGCCCCTGATCTCCTTCTTGGAGAAATCCTTGAGCGCATCGATCGCCAGCGCGCCAGCCGGCTCCAGCACGACGCCTTCGACGTTGAGCATTTCGATCATGGTGGCGCAGAGCCGGTTTTCCGGGATCAGCCGCACCGTTTCGGCCGGAAAATCCTTGAGATGACGCAACGGCTCGCGGCCGATCTCGGCCACCGCGGCGCCATCAACGAAATTGTCGACCTTGGCGAGTTTGAGCCGTTTTCCCGCCGCAAGACTTTCGCGCAGGCTCGGCGCGCCTGCCGGTTCGCAGAAGACGAAGCGTGCTTCCCTGCCCTGATCGGCGAAATAATGGGTGACGCCAGCGGCAAGTCCGCCACCGCCGACCGGCAGCATGACGATATCGGGCATGCGGGCGCCCGGCATCTGGTCCGCGATCTCGTAGGCGACGGTTGCCTGGCCCTCGATAATGTCCTTGTGATCGAAGGGCGGCACCATATGGGCGCCGGAACTGCCAGTGAATTCCAGGGCCGCGCGATAGCAGTCGTCGAAGAAATCGCCGACCAGCCTGATCTCGATGAAATCGCCGCCGAACAGCTTGGTCTTGTCGATCTTCTGCTGCGGCGTCGTCACCGGCATGAACACAACGCCTCGCCTGCCGAAATGGCGGCAGACGAAAGCAAAACCCTGCGCGTGGTTGCCGGCGGACGCGCAGACGAACAGTTCAGCCTCGTTGCCGGCCGCCAGTGTCTTGCGGAAGAAATTGAAGGCGCCGCGGATCTTGTAAGAGCGGACCGGCGACAGATCCTCGCGCTTCAACAGCACCCGCGCACCGGTCTTTTTCGACAGATAATCGTTTTCCTGCAGCGGCGTTTCAGGGAAGATCTGGCGGATCGCGGCGGCAGCGGCAGCAACGCGGGAAGAGAAACTGTTCATCGGAAACCACCC
>NZ_RZOL01000358.1:0-6355 GCF_004022985.1 Mesorhizobium sp. M7A.F.Ca.ET.027.02.1.1
CAATTCACTCGCTTCCAACTAAGCTCGCCCAGCCCTGCCCGAGGAGACGCCAAACCCTTCGATCAGCGCTTCCGTGGCCTGCACATCCTGGAATTGCGCCTGAATTTCGATCAGATGCCGGTAGTTTTCGTCTGTGGGATCGGTGGCGAGCGCCGCTTCCGCCTGTTTCAGTTCCTTATGTAAGGTGCGCGCGCTGCGCTGCAAGTGCAGCGCCTGGCTGAAAGCATCGCGGGCATCTTCAAGGGCGGCGGTCTCCAGCGCCGGCCATTGCCGCATCCGCCGGATCAGCCCGACGGCCCGCTCCCAGATCTCGGCGCAGCCGGCGCGTTCGATCGTCGCAATCACCGCCTGACGGTCATTGGCCATGTCATGCGCCATCGCATCGAGGATTGCCGCATGCAGCCGCCTCAGGTCGGAGTTGGCGAGATCGAGGAACTCGATATGGGCGAAATTCTCGTCGATCAGCGCCGGATGGTTGATCAACGCCACGATGATCGTCGCCTCGCGCACCGACATCCCCTCGCCGCCGCGTTTGACCAAAGCCGACTGGCCGAGGCTTTCGGTGATCGCAATGCGGCCGCCACCGCCTTTGGCGAACTGCCCGCCGGGCGCGGTCGTCTTGCCCTGGCCCTGTTTCCAGTCCTGCCGACCTTGACGCCCACTGCGCTGCGAGCCGAAGAAGCTCAGCACACGCTCCCGCATCTCCTGCTGGTAGTGGTAGCGCAGGCTTTCGTCGCGGATGCGGCTGGTCAGTTCGCGCAGCGTCTTCTCGAGTTCGGCCCGCCGCTCCGGCGTATCGAAGACGCCGCCCGCCGTCTCACGCATCCACAAAAGGTCGACCAGCGGCCGCGCCTCGGCCAGAACCCGACGAAACGCATCCGGTCCTTCGGCCTTGACCAGATCGTCGGGATCCTTGCCTTCCGGCAGCAGCGCGAAGCGCGCCGAACGGCCGGCCTGCACAGATGGCAGCGCCATGTCGGCGGCCCGCCACGCTGCCTTCAGCCCGGCCTTGTCGCCGTCGAAGCACAGCATCGGCTCCGGCGCCATGCGCCAGAGCAGCTCGAGCTGGTTCTCGGTGAGCGCGGTGCCGAGCGGCGCCACGACATTCTCGAAGCCGGCCTGCGCCAGCGCGATCACGTCCATATAACCTTCGACGGCGATGACCGTGCCGCCCTTGGCCAAGGCCTTGCGGGCGCGGGCAAAATTATAGAGCACATTGCCCTTGTGGAAGAGCTCGGTGTCAGGCGAGTTCATGTATTTGGCCAGCGCGTCCGGCTGTAGCGCACGCCCACCAAAGGCGATGATCTTGCCCCTGGAATCCGGGATCGGGAACATGATGCGGTCACGGAACCAGTCATATGAAACCGGAATGTCGTCGCCGTGGCGCACCAGTCCGCAGGCCTCGATATCGGCTTTCGGCACACCCTTGGCGGCGAGATGCTCCTTCAGCGCATTGCGGCTGTCGGGCGCAAAACCGAGCCGGAACGATTGCTGCGTCGCCGGCGTCAGTCCGCGGTCGCGCAGATAGGCACGCGCCTTGGCGCCTTCCGGCCCCTGCAGCCGTTCCTGGAAGAAGGCGGTGGCCATCTCCATGACGTCGGTCAGGCTGGCGCGTTCCTTTTCGCGCCGCTCCTCCTGCGCATCGCGAACCGGCATCGGCACACCGGCCATATCGGCGATCTTTTCGACCGCTTCGGGAAAGCTCATCCCGTCGAGTTCGGTGAGGAACTTGAAATGATCGCCCGAAACCGAACAGCCGAAACAGTGATAGCGGCCCTTTTTGTCCTCGCAGTGGAAGGACGGGCTCTTCTCGCCATGAAACGGGCAGCACGCCCAATAGTCGCCGCGCGGCGCGTTGGTTTTCTTCCTGTCCCACGCAACGCGCTGGCCGATCACCGATGAAATCGGCACGCGGTCGCGTATCTCGTCGAGGAAGGCGGGTGGAAAGCGCATCGGGGAACTCGTTTCCCGATTATATAATCATACCCGCGAAATCCGACGACCCTTAATGCGGGCCATACCCGGTTTCCACAGGCAAAAGAGGCGGCCGTTGCGGGCCGCCTCTTTCCAATATCCGCCTGGGGAGCGATCAGTGCGCGGCAAGCGCGCCGAAAATGACGCCGGAGAGCACACCGACCAACACATAGTCGTTGCCGACGCGGATCCATTCCTGGCCGCGGCCGGGACGATGCAGGCCGTAGCGGCCGTAGTCGCGGATCGGCTGGTGCTGTCTCCAGCCTGAATATTTATGGCCGTTGCGCCAGTTGTTGCGGTTTACGATGACCTTCTTATGGATGACGCGCTTCTGGATGAAGCGCTTCTTGACATCCCTGTTGGTGGGCTTTTGCCAGTCGACCTGGCTGTAGTTCGACTGCGGAGCGTTCGGTGCGTTCTGCGGTGCGGCTTGGCCGGTGAGGGACGTAGCGGCCAGCATCGAGAAAGCGAGTGCGGAAAGGACAATGCGTTTCAAGAGAAGTCTCCTTGGTTGTCGATGCCCAGGGAATAGCGGGCCACCGATGAACCGAAACTGAACGCCTGCATTACAATTGCGTAACGAATTCCTTGATTTACCCAAGAAAGCTGAACATGATTGCAAAGGCAGGAGCCGGTCGCGCTGCTAACTCGGCCTATCCGTTGCTTCGCGCCCGCCCCGCAATGCAACCATTTGCGCGTCCGTCCATTTTCCGACACCGCCCGTCGCGCTGCAACAGCCCTTGAAATCGACAAGATTTTATTACCCGGCTAAAATATTCGAGCTATTATAAGCCACCGCCATGAACATGATTCGTATCCTCGTTTTCCCTTCTGATCGCCACGCCAAACAGGACGCGCATCCTGTTTGCATGCGGGGGACGAAATGAGCGGGTCCGTCGTCCTTCTGCATCTGGCCGGCGCCGTGGCGCTGATGCTGTTTGCCACCCGCATGGTGAAGACCGGCGTCGAACGCGCCTATGGCGACGTGCTGCGCCATCGCCTGCGCGCCACCATGCGCAATCCGATCATGGCGGTGCTGGCCGGCACCGGCCTTGCCATCGCCCTGCAAAGCTCCACCGCCGTCACGCTGCTGGTCGGCTCCTTCGCCGGCTCTGGCATCGTCTCGGGCGCCGCGGGCCAATTGGCAGTGCGCGGCGCCGAGATCGGCTCTGCGCTGGTGGTCAAGCTGCTGACCTTCGACCTCACCTTGCTGGTGCCGCTGTGCCTGATCACCGGCACGGTCATGTTCATGGCCACCGAGCGGCGCGACTGGCGCCAGACCGGCCGCATTCTGGTCGGCATCGGCCTTTTGATCCTGTCGCTGGAGATGATCGGACAGGCGTCTGAGCCGCTACGCAACAGCCAGCTCATGCCGGTCATCATCAACTACTTCTCGACCGATTCCATCACCGCCTATCTGCTGGCGGCGCTGATCACCTGGCTGTTCCAGTCGAGCATCGCGGCGGTGCTGTTGATGGCGACGCTGGCGGGCCGCGGCCTGATCACGCCTGAACTCGGCGTTGTTCTTATCCTCGGCGTCAATCTCGGCTCCTCGATCATCGCGCCGATGCTGACCCGCTCGTCGAGCCCCGAGGTGCGCGTCGTGCCGATCGGCAACCTCCTGATGCGCGGGCTTGGTTCGCTTGTCATGCTGATCCTGGTCATGATCTTCAGGCCGCACTTCGCCTTTCTCGGTTCGACGGCGGCGGACCAGATCGTCAATGCCCACATCCTGTTCAATGTGCTGATCCTGCTCGCCGGCCTGCCGCTGGCAGGGTTTGTCTACCGCGCTTCGGAGAAGATCGTCGCACTTGGCACCAAGCCCGTGCCGGCCGCCTCGCTTGACGTCGTCGAGCTGTCCGCGCTCAACGAAAGCGCGCTCGACGTGCCGAGCCAGGCGCTTGCCAATGCCACCCGCGAGGTGGTGCGGGTCTGCGAGACGATCGAGATCATGCTCAAGCGCATCATCGAACTCTATGAAAGCGCCGACGCCGACAAGATTAAAGCGCTGGCCGCACTCGACGACCGCGTCGACCGCAAGCACGCCGCGATCAAGCTCTACCTCGCCAAGTTGACCAGGAACGCGCTGACCGAGGACGAGGCGCTGCGCTGCCAGGAGCTGATCGGCGCCTGCGTCAAGCTGGAGCAGGTCGGCGACATCATCGTGCGCAACATGCTGGTGCATGTGAAAAAGAAGTTCGAGCGCGGACTGGAATTCACCGACGAGGGCTGGGCCGAGCTGTGCGCCTTCCATAGCTCGGTGCTGGCCAATGCGCGGCTTGCCTTCAACGTTCTGGTGTCGCGCGATCCCGAGACCGCCCGCCAGTTGGTGCTGGAAAAAGACCGGCTTCGCGACCGCGAAAAAGAAACCAGCGCCAGCCATTTCGTGCGCCTGCGCGACGGCACTGCCAAGAGCGTCGAGACCAGCTCGATCCATCTCGACACCATCCGCGACCTGAAGCAGATCAATTCGCTGCTGGCCTCGATGGCCTATCCGGTGCTCGAAGAGCGCGGTCTGCTGACTGGATCCAGGTTGAAGGCGAGCTGAGAAGCAGCCGATCTCCCCCCTCGTGAGGGAGATTGGCACTTCATCGCCTCGCGCCCCCACTGAAGAAAACCTAAACTCGCGACAAAAATTTCTGGATTGCCCGCGACGCTCATCCGTGGTTTGAGGCCGTTCCAGCTAAGGCTTCCCCATGTCGCTTCCGCTCATCGCCCTGTTCATTGCCGCCTTTGCTTTCGGCACCACTGAATTCGTCATTGCCGGCGTGCTGCCGCAAGTGGCGGAGGGGCTCGGCGTCTCGGTTCCCTCGGCCGGCTATCTCGTCTCCGGCTATGCCTGCGGCATCGCCATCGGCGGTCCACTGCTGGCGCTCGCCACCAAGTCGCTGTCGCGCAAGAGCCTGCTGCTCGGCCTCGCCATCGCCTTCACCATCGGCCAGGCGGCTTGCGCGCTGGCGCCCGACTTCACCTCGATGCTACTGTTGCGCATTGCCGTGGCGGTCGCGCATGGCGCCTATTTCGGCGTCGCCATGGTCGTCGCCGTCGGTCTCGTGCGCGAAGACCAGCGCGGCATGGCTGTCGCCGTCATCCTGTCCGGCCTCACCGTCTCCAACGTCATCGGCGTGCCGGCCGGCACCGCGATCGGCAACATCTGGGGCTGGCGCGCCACCTTCTGGGTGATGTGCGCGCTCGGCGTGGCGGCAACGCTTGCCATGGCAGCCCTGTTGCCGCGCACCACCGGCTCATCGGCCAAGCCTGCCGGTTTCGCCCGCGAGGTCCGTGTGCTGGCCCGCCAGCAGGTCTGGACTTCGCTGATCCTGATGCTGATGCTGATGATCGGCCAGTTCGGCCTGTTCACCTACATCACCCCGACACTGCTGGAGGTCACCGGGCTCGACGAGAACCTGGTGCCGTGGGTGCTGCTGCTCAACGGCGTCGGCGCCACGCTCGGCGTCTTCCTCGGCGGCAAGCTGTCCGACTGGAAGCTGATGCCGTCGCTAATCACCATGCTGGCCTTGCAGGCGGTGACGCTGGCCGTCATCTACGCCGTCAGCCCCTATCCCCTGCCGATGGTTGTGGCGATCGTCATCTGGGGCGGCCTCAACTTCGCCATCGGCACACCGATCCAGACCCGCATCCTGGCCTGGACGGCGGACGCCTCGAACCTCGCCTCGTCGCTCATTCCGTCCGGCTTCAATGTCGGCATCGCGCTGGCCGCGTCGTTGGGCGCCGCGATGCTGAACAGCGGCTATGGCTACCGCAGCCTGCCGCTTCTGGGCGCCATCGCCATGCTGGTCGCCGTCGCGGTGGCGCTGGCATCCTATGTCTGGGAAGGGCGCAGCAACGCCACGCCGCCGCTGACGGCTCCGGCGGAATAGACCACTCCACCCGCGCCAGCGCAGCAGGCGCATGGCGTTGGCGGTGACCAGCACCGTGGCGCCGGTATCGGCCAGGATCGCCGGCCACAGGCCGGTGATGCCCAAAATGGTGGTGACCAGGAACACCGCCTTCAGCCCGAGCGCAACGCTGATGTTCTGGCCGATATTGGCCATCACCGCCCGCGACAGTCTTACCATGCGCGCGACGTCCATGACGCGGCCATGCAGGATCGCCGCGTCCGCCGTCTCCAGCGCCACATCGGTGCCGCCGCCAATGGCGATTCCGATGTCGGCGGCGGCGAGCGCCGGCGCATCGTTGATGCCATCGCCGACCTTGGCGACCTTCAGCCCTTCGCGCTGCAATTCACCGATGATGCGCTGCTTGTCCTGAGGCAACAGCTCCGCCCGCGCCTCGATCCCGAGGGAAGCGGCGATGGCATCAACGATGCGCCGGCGCTCGCCGCCGCCGACATCGGAATCGCCATTGGCGGCGGCACCGA